>PUKG01000014.1 GCA_003550445.1 Halobacteroidaceae bacterium | reverse complement strand
TGGAAGAAATTGAACCTTTGGAATTTGAACATCAGGGCAATATGGATGATTGGTTGATACTGGAAAAAATAGAAGATGTATTGGTTGGGACAAGTATTCCCTTCGATTATAGTAAAAGCAGGTTAAAATAAATTACCTTTAACTAAGGATAAAGGAAAAAGTTTCCCGGTGGGGAAATATATTTTTAAATCAGGAAGCAATTAGGGGGTTTTTTAAAAAAATATAACAGTGGAATCATAAGATACTCAAAAGAAAAAATGATTACAACCTTATTGGGATTTTTAAGTTAAGAAGGAAGGAAAATGAAAAATATGTTTCTTTCCCAAAAAACAAAAGGTTTTTTAAGCCTGATAAGATTTGAGTTGCCCTTTTCCGCTGGAGTGTGTGTTGTGTTGGGGCAAATATTTGCCCTCGGGGAGCTTCCCTCTTTTTCAGTTTTGTTAGGTGGGTTTGGGGCAATTTTTTTAATTTCTGGATCAATTCTGGTTTTGAATGATTTTTTTGATGTAGAGATTGATAAAATAAATGCTCCCGAAAGAGCTTTGCCCGCTAACCTTGTTTCTCCCGGGGAGGTTTTGTGGCTCACAGGAATTTTAACAATCCTGGGGATTATCTTGAGTTTTTTATTAACCCCCTCCCTTTTTTTCCTTTCGCTTTTGATCTGGGTAATTGGTTTTTTCTATAACTGGAAGTTTAAGAAGAGAGGCTTGATAGGAAATCTGATGGTAAGTTTTTCTGTGGGCATAACCTTTATCTTTGGTGGGATTTCTGTTGGAGTTCCTTTTAATGTTCTGGTTTGGGTATTCGCTTTTCTGGTTGCCTTAATTGACCTGGGGGAAGAGATTGCAGCTGATGCTTTTGATATTGCAGGTGACAAAAAGGTAAACTCAAACTCCTTTGCAATTCAGTACGGTCCCCAAAAAGCTATTCGCTTAAGCCAGGTAATTTTTTCCCTGGCGATTCTTGCGAGTTTCATGCCCTTTGTTTTTGGCCTACTACCTATTTTTTATTTTGTTCCCATTTTACTTTTTGACGGGGTTATTATTTTTTCCCTGCGGAAAATTGGCAATGTTTCAAGGAAAGAAGGGAAAAAATATATTCGCCTGATCTACCTTTCCGGGCTGGTTTGTATGCTGGTAATTCTTCTGTTCAGGTTAGGTGGAATTTAGGGATAAAAGGGAAAGGGGTTAAATGAGTTGGGATTACCGAATTTGGGAATTGCTTATAATTTGTTCTGATTTAATCTCTTTTTCCTTATTTATTGGATCTCTGGAAAAAAGGTAATTTAGTTGTCATTAATGTGAAGGGCATCCTCTCAAAAGTAGGAAGGTTAAAATTATTGAAAAGGGGTTTTTGGCGTGAAACAATATTCCGTTAACACCCATATCCTAAAAATGTCCTGGCTCTTCCTTTTCCTCTGGGTTATCTCAATTGGGTTATGGATCATTCTGCTGGCAATTGGAAATCCAAATTGGTTCATGGTCCTTTCTTTCGGTCCGTTTTTCCTTTTTTGGATGGTCATCGCAAGTTATTATCCCCAGACAGTCATTGTAAGTGAGGACAGTATTGCCTTTCAGATGAAAGGATCGGACAGGGTGCAGACATTTAAGAATAGTGAACTGGAATTCTCCACAAAAAAAGGGTATTACGGATTTGTTGTAACGGGCACAAAAAAAAGAAAAAAATTCTGGATCTCGAAAAAGGATATTCCCACAGAACTGGAAACCTTTTTTCAAAACCTTTCAGGATAGTAAGTCATTAATTCTGGCCTTATTCTTTCCCAAAGAGCTTTGGTTTTGAGTTTAAAAAGAGTTTCTCCCTTTAATTGGTCTTACTCCGGGTATTAAAAAGCAATAATAAGGAGACTGGCAAAATGACAAAAAAAGTTGATTTTAAAAAGGAGTACAAGGACCTTTATCTGCCCAAAACAAAACCGATGTTGATTGATGTTCCTCCCATGAATTTTATTAAGGTTGATGGAACGGGAGATCCCAACGGGAAAGAATATCAAGAGTCAGTTGGAACCCTTTATGCCCTGACCTATACAATAAAGATGAGCAAAATGAGTGGGGACAAGCCTCCCGGGTATTACGAATATGTTGTCCCTCCCTTAGAGGGATTATGGTGGATAAAAGGCGGGGCTTTTTCATTTGACAAACGGGATAACTGGCTCTGGACTTCCATTATCAGACAGCCTGATTTTGTAACCTCGGATGTTTTTGCCTGGGCTCTTGAAGAATGCGGGCGTAAAAAGCCTGAACTGGATTTGAGTAAGGCTCGCTTCGAATCATTTTCTGAGGGTTTATGCGTGCAAATAATGCATATCGGCCCCTATAGTGAGGAACCAAGATCGATTGCTCTCCTGAAAGAATTCATGGAAGAAAAAGAACTAATTGATCAAACCGGAAGTGAAAGAAAACACCATGAAATCTACCTTTCGGATCCCCGCAGGACAGCTAAAGAAAAACTAAAAACCGTTTTGCGTCTCCCCGTTGCTCGGGCGGGTTAAGCCTTCAGGTTTTTCCCGGCAAAGAAAATTCAATATAAGTTGCAGGGAGGGATTAACATTGGATTTTG
>PUKG01000305.1 GCA_003550445.1 Halobacteroidaceae bacterium | reverse complement strand
TGCGGGATGTATGACGGTTCAGGGGAATTTGCAGTAGAGGTTGGTTTTCCTGGTAAAAGCGGTGTAGGGGGAGGGATTATGGGAGTAGTTCCCAAAAAGATGGGTATTGGAGTTCTTGGTCCGGCTCTGGACCAAAAAGGTAACAGCCTTGCCGGGTGGAAGCTTCTCCAGGGGTTATCCAGGGAGCTGGAGTTAAGTATTTTTTAGGAATTTTCCTGGAAAAGGAGAGCGGGGGGATAGCTATGGAGGAAAAAATCAATGTAAAAAAGGCAGTGGAAATTGCCATCGAATTTGCAGAACATATTTACGGGGGGGAGAAAGAAGAATCGCCTCTCCAGGCAAAAAGGGTTGAGGAAGTAGATTTTCTTGAGGAGAAAAACCGGTGGCTGATAACCCTGGGTTGGAACGATACGGCTTTTAAAGAAATCCCCAGTGCGGAAATGGCAGGAGCAAAAAGCAAAATTCCCAGGACCTTTAAGGTTTTCCATATTGATGCGGAAAAGGGAGAAGTAATAAAAATGGAATCAAAAGAGCATTAGTGGCAGTTTTATTTGGAGGAAAGGAACTTAAATACAAAAAGATAATACCTTGAAGATTTTTTTCTTATTAATATTGACTCTTAATTTTTACAGTGGTATAATAAGGAAGGCTATGTGAAAAATAACACAATGGTCTGGGTTTTTTTGTTAGTTAAATTAATCTATACGGAGGTGTCAATGTGGCAGACAAAAAAGGTTTAAACCGCAGGGATTTTTTGAAAAACGCAGGAATCTCCGCAGCCGGTCTGGCCATTGTGGCCAGTGGAGCAGGGGCCTTGTGGACCCCCAAAAAGGCTTCTGCGGCAGTTGAAGTTCCAAACTGGCCGGAAGATTTTGCCAGGAATTACAAGGAACTCGACCTGGAAGCTGTTAAGGAGAGAGCTTATTATAGCTATAAGGAGGCTGGCTGAGGCTTCGGCGTAGCCGATGGTCTTATCGGCATATTAGCTGACGAAGTTGGTTATCCCTTTACCCAGATTCCCCCGATGATGTTTTTCTTTGGTCGGGGTGGAATTGTTGGCTGGGGTTCAATTTGCGGTTGCTTGACTTCAGCTGCTGGGGCAATTAACCTTATTGGGGATCGTAATCAGACCAGCAAACTACAGGATGAAGTTATGACCTGGTATACCAAGGCTGAGTTTCCGCAATACCAGCCTGCAGGGCTTGACCTTGCTACTACAGTTGCTAACTCAACCCTTTGTCACGTTTCAGTAACTACCTGGTGTCAGCATACTGGAATTGCCCGGGGTGATTCCAAGCGGGGAGAACGTTGTGCAGGAGTAACTGCTGATACAGCTGCTTTTGTTGCAGACATGTTAAATCAGGAATTTATTGGTGACGGATATACTCCAAAATATGCAATTGCAGACTCTGTGGACCAGTGTATGTCCTGTCACGGAGAACATACAATTGGCAAAGATGATTGCGTTCCTTGCCACCGAGATGCCCATTAAAAAAAAGAAAAGGGGCCCATGCAGGGCCCTTTTTTTTTGGAAAAGCCATTTAATCAAGTATTGAATTTTTCCTATGGGGATGCTAATATTTAAAAGAATTAGAACAAATTCCGGTTTCTGGAGGATATATGAAAATAATCCTTGATGAGGTAGGGAAAGCCTTTAATGGGCGTTATATTTTTAAGAAGATTTCCTGGGAAGTTGAGGGGTTCTCTTGTGGTGTAATCACAGGGCCTAATGGTTCGGGGAAAAGCACCCTTATTCGAATTATTGCCGGCCTTTCCCGGCCTTCCCGAGGTTCGATTTTCTGGTCTCCTTCCCATGGGGAAAAAATACCTCCGGGAAAAAGAAATTTAATTGGTTACATTGCGCCTGACCTCAAGTTATATGGGGAGTTAACAGCAATTGAGAACCTTGAATTTTTCTCTTCGGTTCGGGGAATAGAATTGACTTCAAAAAAAATTAAGAAGCATCTGGAGAAGATGGGTCTTGGAAACGCACTAAAATACCGGGTTTCTGAATTTTCCTCGGGGATGGAACAAAGGCTAAAACTTGCTTTTGCAACTATCCATAACCCCCGAATTCTTTTTCTTGATGAACCGGGGACAAACCTTGATAAAAACGGAAATGATTTAATTGGAGAGGTTATTTCGGAGCAATTGAAAAAGGGGACCGTTGTTCTGGCAACCAACGATGACCGGGAGGTGCAACAGTATGGCCAAAACATCCTCCAGCTGGCTTAAAGGTTTTTTTGCCGTACTGAAGAAAGATCTCCAGTCTGAATTCAGGACCCGTTACACTCTGAGCACGTTATTCATGTTTTCCCTTACCACCCTCGTTATTGTAAGTTTTTCTCTGGGAGTAATGGAGGTTGATCCCGGTTTACATGCTGCTTTATTATGGATTATAGTTTTTTTTGCCTCTATGGCAGGGATTGCCAGGAGTTTTGTAAAAGAAGAAGAGGCAGGGACAAGGCTTGCTTTAAGGTTGTCAGGGAGGATAGAGTTTATTTTCTTTGGTAAACTCCTTTTCAATTTGCTAATGTTAATGATCTTGCTTTTAGTTATAGGGCCCCTTTATTTAATCTT
>PUKG01000195.1 GCA_003550445.1 Halobacteroidaceae bacterium | reverse complement strand
TCAGGTGCAGCCTTTTAATTGAGCGGTTTTTCCCTACAAGGTTTGCCACAAAATCTCCAGCGGGAGCACTTAAAATATTTCCGGGTTCATCGTATTGAATTAACTCCCCATTCCTGAGCACCGCTATCCGGTCTCCCATTTTTATGGCCTCGTCAATATCATGGGTAACAAAAATAATGGTTTTATTGAGTTCTTTCTGCAGGCGGAGAAACTCGTTCTGCAGACGGGACCTGGTTATCCGGTCAACTGCAGCAAAGGGTTCGTCCATTAGCATAATCGGTGGATCTGCAGCAAGGGCCCGGGCAATACCTACCCGCTGTTGCTGGCCTCCGCTTAGCCCCGAGGGATAGCGTTTTCCGTGCTCTTCGGGGTCTAAACCCACCAGTTCTAATAATTCTTCGGTTCTTTTTTTGGTTTTTTCACTGGGCCACTTTTTCTCTCTGGGGACAGTTGCTACATTATCATTTATGGTCATATGGGGAAAGAGGCCGATCTGCTGTATTACATAACCAATATCAAGGCGAAGTTTTATAGGGTTAATTCGGCTTGTATCCTGTCCGTCAACATATATTTTACCTTCTGTGGGCTCGCAGAGGCGGTTAATCATTTTCATGGTTGTTGTTTTTCCACACCCTGAGGGCCCGACAAGAACACAAACCTCTCCCTTGCCAACCTCCATGTTTAGTTTATTTACCGCGGGCCTTTCCATCCCGGGGAATCTTTTGGTTAAATCTTCAAGACGTATCATTTTCTTACCTCCCTATTCCCGGTCTTTTAGCGGCCTGGGACGCGCAAACGGCGTTCGGTCCAACCGAGTATCAGGTCAAAACCAACAGCAATAATTGAAATGAAAATTGCCCCTGTAATTATCATTGGTGGGTTGGTCCGAGAAATCCCATTGAAAATCAACTGCCCGAGGCCACCTGCTCCAATATAGGAAGCAATAGCTCCAATACCTACCACCATTACCGTAGCCGTCCTGATACCCGCCATTATTACAGGCAGGGCCAGGGGAACCTTAATTTTAATTAGTTTTCGCCACTCATTCATTCCCATTCCTGAAGCCGCTTCAATAATAGCTTTGTCAATTTCCATTATCCCCGAATGAGTATTACGGACAATCGGCAGGAGAGAATACAAAACAAGGGCAAGCATTCCGGTTGTGAAACCTATCCCAAAAAAGGGCAATAATAAGCCCAGCATAGCAATACTGGGAATTGTCATAAGTACCTGGCAAACAACTAAAACTCCATTAGCCAGTGCACGATTATATGTTATTACTATTCCTAAAATTACTCCAACCGCGATTGCTATTCCCACTGCTACAACTATTAAGTACATATGCTCCCAGAAAAGGTCCATTACCATTGTATGTCGACGAATTAAATAATCGATAACTTCCAACGGAAAAACCTCCCCAATTTTTTCCTGTGTCCACACTTAAAAGGGTATAAGACTTTCGGAAAAATGTCAAATATGCCCAAAAACCCTCATAACCGAGCAATATGTTGTGAAGTGTTTAACAAAGCAAAGGGAAAGATTAGCATACCATACTTGTCTTTTAGTTATTTTAAGGAAGTTATTCTCCCAAACTCAAGAAAACAGGTTGATTTAATTTTCAGACGGTTTGGACTTTTTTAAGAAGATTCCTTTTTCACCTCCTCCGGTGTTTTTATTCTTCCAGGGAAGATTTGAACCCCCGGGCTTTACTGATGGGGATTGCAAACCACATCCCGGTTTCTGGCTCATCCAGGTCTCCCACAACCTCCTCCACTATTTCTGTTGCTCTATTTAATTGTTCTTCATTTTCAATTATGGTAAAAATGGTCTTATTTTTGCTTTCCGAATCCTGAGTTAAATCGGCAAAACGGGAAAAAATTGAAATATGTTCGGCCATCACGTGTCCCATGCCCATACTGTCAAGGACAGTGGCTCCAGCGATTCCGGCTTCATAAAACCGGTCCAAAATAGGGACCAGAAGCACCTCGTCATCTATTACAATTACCAGCAACTGTTTCATCTCCAAAACCCTCCTTTCCCAAACATAGAGTTGAATTTTTATTTTTCATGGTCAGCCTTTATGGAATAAGTTTTTTCCAGAGACTTTTTCACCATGGCAGGACCAATTATTTCAAAAATTATAACTGCTCCCAGAATAACGGCCATAATCTGGCCTTCAACCTGGGGAATCTGCCTTTCGGCCATTACACTTAAACCAACTGCTATTCCTGCCTGGGGAGTCAGGGCTGGCCCCAGGTGTTTTTGGTAGCCCTGGGGAAGACCCCTGCATAATCCGGATCCCAGGTATGTTCCGGCTATCTTGCCCCCAAACCGTGAGACTACATAACCCAATCCCAAAAATCCAACCTTGGCGATCTGGGCTAGTTGAATTTTAACTCCGGCCAGGGTTAAAAAAGCTACCAGGATTGGGGTATCAACCCTCTGTAAAACGCTGAAAAAACGCTGGTACCGCTTGGAAAAATTCACCATTACAAAACCAATAACCATGGTAATGAAAAGGGGCTGTAAGCCAAGCCATAATCCAACACCAACCCCAAGAAAAATACATCCCAAAGAAATTAC
>PUKG01000272.1 GCA_003550445.1 Halobacteroidaceae bacterium | reverse complement strand
TTAGCTTTCAATACCCGACCTTTATTACTCAGTGGAACGGCAACTATTATTGTTATTGCTTTTGTTATCAGAAGGCTTCCTTTCACCATAAGGTCAAGTGCAGCTATTATGCATCAAATTAGTGTTAACACCGAGGAAGCAGCTATAAGTCTTGGTTCTTCCAACCTAAAAACCTTTTTCAAAGTAACCTTACCCCAGATGCTGCCCGGTGTAATTTCCGGAGCCATTTTAAGCTGGATTACTATTATATCAGAACTTAGCGCTTCAGTTCTTCTTTATACCACAAGGACCCAAACCATGACGATAAGGATTTATACTGAAGTTATCCGGGGAAATTATGGTGTTGCTGCTTCTCCTGCTACCATCCTTTATATCATAACAATTATTTCGTTATTTATCCTTTTCCGGGTTTCTGGGAAAAAGGAAGTTGAGCTATAAACCCCTAAGGGAAAATAAAACCACCTTTTGCTTCTTTAGGAAGCTTAAGGTGGTTTTTTATTGCCCGAGAAAATTTAACCTCTCACTAAAACAAATCTTAATTTTGCCTATGACTTATTTAGTGTTTAATGATAATTAAGGGTCTGTGGCGTCCTTTTTATCCGGCAGAAGCACGTCAACTACTGCATCTGAGCCTCGCAGCATAGATTCGCGGTAAATATAGATCACAACCAATGCAGCTAAGGCAAATAAAATCGTCACCCAACGTTGCGCATCTGGCCAAATGGGATTGTTCAGCTGAAAATGTAGTAAGGCCAGCATCAAGATACTTCCCTTGGTAACATTGAACATTGCCGTCATAATAACTGACAGAGCCACCGCACCGATAAAAAACTCAACAAATATCCATTCAGAATGCGGGGTACCTCCAATGATAAATGTGGGAAAATGCCAAACACCCCAAATTATCCCAATAATCAAACTGGCCGAAAGGGGAGAAAACCGCCTTTGCATTAAGGGGAGCATAAACCCACGCCAACCAAATTCTTCCACAGGGCCAAGCAATAACATGATCAGCAAAGCAGAAAATGATGTCTCCCAGGGGCTAAAGGGAAATGCTTCACCATATGTTCCTTGAATAAAGGCTGCAAGATAAAATAAAAAAGGAACTCCGAAAATAAGAAACAACCACCACAAAAAAGGCATCCGCCACAGTGTCAACCGGCGCAGATATTTAATTAATCCAGAAAAACCATGATGAAACCATACCAGTATCACGGCGGAAATGGCAGGTGCGTACACAGCCAAGATATATAATGGGTTTGTATACCCTATCTCTCCAAAAATGGCCTCCACTGGCTCATAGAAAAACAAAAAAAGTGACGCTATACCCCATGTAATTGCAAATGTGATAATCGTAAAGGGCAAAACAGTTCTTGTTTTCAAAGTTTTTGTTGTTGAATTTCCCGAATTCATAAAAGTTTGTATAATAAAACCACCAAAATCTTATTATACCTCTCCTTTCTTTATTGATAGGTCCAAAAAATCTAATAAAGCAATGCTACCAAATTACCCATGTTTTTACAATACCATTTTTTCCCTTGGTTTTTGTTCCTTATAAAACCCCTTGCCAAAAAGTGGGTTTTTGGACTATTAAGGATGAAATAAAAAACCATCGGGAACTCCAGGATGGTTCGTGAATCAACCAAACAGAAATTTTCCCAATGGTTTTTCTTCTTTCTATCTTTAATTTTGAAAAAAAGTTTATAGGTTTAATAACAAAAAAGACCTTTTCTTGGAAGTGTTCAGGTGGGTTTTTACTCAAAAATTCTTATTGAAGTGGCCTTTTTGATTAGCCTTGAGTTCCCTATTTAGAAGATTTTTTTCCTAATAACTCAAGCTTATGATCCTAAACCCTTTTTCCCATAGTTCCCCCGGTCGGAAATTATCCAGGAAACCCGGAACCTTACCGGTAAAATATTTACGCAAAATATGCAAGAATTAGAAATAAAGGGAAAAGAACCAACCGAGCCAGAGCAATATTTCTCCAGTTTTTGTCTCCCTTTATGGATGTGACTTTTTTCTGTCCTTCCTTGTTAAAAATAACCAGGCTTCCTTTTAGAATAGCTCCCACTGGGATAATGACCACCAGCACCCAACCTGCCCAGGTTTTTTCCGGGCTCATGATAAAGCTAATAAGGGTAACCACGTAAAAAACAGCGTAAACGGCTATTGACAACTTAAACCACCAAGGCCGCGTCTCACCTGAATAAGCTGCCTGTTCCACTTTCTGAAACCGCCCCCCCATAACCATAATCAGGATACTTGTGGCCAATACCGCAAGCGCCAGTGTCAAACCGAAAACTGTGGGCAATAACATTTCTTTTTTCATCTCTTTTCTTTTTATTTTTTATCGCCATGACTTTTAAGTCATATGACTTTGCAGTCATTTTATCACGGTTAATTTCTTTTGTCAATATTTTTTCGCCTTTGGTTACCTTACTCTATAAAGGTTAAAAGTTTCACCATTACCCAATTTGCAAACTTGACTTTTAGCATTAAAGGAGTATAATATGACTATCAAGTCATAATTCTAATTAGGGAAGTGTTTTTTTATGCCTAAGGAAACATTTTTTAACCTGTCCCAGG
>PUKG01000224.1 GCA_003550445.1 Halobacteroidaceae bacterium | reverse complement strand
GAGGGGTGATCTGGTTGAATTTTGGAATTTTAATTTTCCCTGATGTTGAAGAACTTGATTTTGTTGGCCCCTGGGAAATGGTTGGGATCTGGAGTGACCGGGAAAACGGGCCGAAAAATTGTTTTATTATTGCCCAAAACAAAGAACCGGTTAGGTGTTCAAAGGGATTAAAAGTGGTCCCGGATGTGACCCTGGATGAATGTCCGGATCTTGATTTTCTTTTAGTCCCCGGAGGTCGGGGAACAAGAAGAGAAGTTGATAATCCCCAGATAATTGATTTTATTAGAGAAAAGGCTGAAAAAGCCAAAACAGTTCTATCGGTTTGCACTGGATCTTTCCTGCTCCAGCGGGCGGGGCTGCTTTCGGGCAAAAAGGCTACTACTCACTGGGGATCCCTGGATCGGCTCCGGGAGTTTAAAGATGTAGAGGTTGTTGAAGAACGGTTTACAAGGGATGGAGGGGTATGGACGGCAGCAGGGATTTCGGCAGGAATAGATATGACCCTGGCTTTCATTGCCAGCTTTGCAGATGAGAAAACGGCTGGAAGAATTCAATTGTATGCCGAGTATTATCCCTCAAAAAAGTTATATGGAGATGCCCACAACGAACGAGAAGCCCCTGGCTATATTAAAGGGGGAGGGATAAAAAATGATGAGTAATAATTGGTCTACAGAAAAGGTTCCTTTAGAAACACATATTGAACACCTTGCAAATGATAAAAATTCCCCTGAAGCTGAAATTCTTGGCCTTCTCAAAACAGCTTTCGGAGGGGGTGACGGCCCTCTACTTCCGGTTAACCAGCGGTGGCTGATCCGGTCTTCGGACCATAGACTTTTGGGTCATGCCGGGGTGCAAAGGCGATGGTTTGTTGTAAATAAGAGATTTTACGAAGGCTGGCTTCTGGGGGGAATATGCATTGATCCTGATTTACAGGGAAAAGGATTGGCAGGCCTCCTTATTAAGAAGGTTCTTTCTGACCTGGCCCAACAGGAGCTGAATTTTGCTATTCTTTGCTGTGACAAGGAACATTTGGAAAAGTATTATAAAAAGTTAGGTTTTACAAAGATTTCTGACAGTGCCCTTTATCTGGAGGATGAAAAACTGGAAAAAGTGGATGGTGACAGAATTCTTGTTAAGAGCCTGAAAAAAGATTTCAATATTGAAGTTCTAAGATCTGATCCTTTCCCATTTGGGTTTGATTTTTGTTGGGGTCGGGATTGAAATTATTTTTTAACCGGGTTAAGAACAATTCCGGAAGGTGTTAAATATCCCAACGAGAATCACAATTACCCTAAATGTATTTTTGAATTGGGATGTTTTTGGTAAGAAAAATTTGCCCCTAAGGAGGGGAAAAAGTGGCAAAGATTTTTAGAGATGAGGTCAAAATAAGGGATATGCGAATTGCCTTTGCTCGTAAGGGACAGGGCCCGGAACTGCTACTTTTGCACGGGGGCATCGTGGATAACAGGATGTGGAACAAGCAAATAGAAGGATTGTCTGATGATTTCGATGTGGTAGCCTGGGATGCACCAGGTCATGGAGGTTCTTCCGATCCCCCCGAAAAAGATTTTTCTCTTTACGACTATACCAAATATCTTGCTGATTTTATTGAAAAGATAGGCCTAAAAAATCCCCACATTCTTGGTCTTTCCTTTGGAAGCGGACTTGCCCTTGCTTTATACAGCTATTTCCCAGAAATCCCGAAATCCCTAATTTTGGCTTCTGCTTATGCTGGTTGGGCTGGTTCTTTACCCCCTGAGGTTGTTGAAGAGAGGATGAAAAAATCTTACGAACAATCCTGGTTACCTCCGGAAAAGGTTTTTCAGGCCTGGCTTCCAACCCTTTTTTCCGATGATGTTTCAGAAGAAGTGGTTGAAGAAACTAAAAGGTTATTTTATGATTTTCACCCTTCGGGTATGAGGGCAGTCCTTAATGTTTTTGGCAGAGTCGATTTGCGACCTGTTCTCCCTACAATCAAGGTTCCCGTGCTACTACTTTACGGGGAAAAAGATAAAAGATCGCCCCTGGAAGTTGGCCGGAAAATGCTGGAGAAGATTCCCGGAGCACAAATGGCCGTTATTCCCGGGGCAGGACATGTTTGCAATCTTGAAGCCCCGGAGGTTTTTAATAGAGAGGTGCGAAAATTTCTAAGGGAGATAACCTGAAAGCTATTTCTTAAAGGGAATGTAAGCTGATAAAACCAAAAAAGAGAGCCCTTGGCCTATTTCATAGGTCAATTCTTTTTTTATATACCGAAAGAAAAACTAAAGGTCAAAAATTTTAAAATCTACTATCTTCCAGGGCTGGGATTGGGAAAACTCCCATACGGCTAATTTTTTTATGTCCTCAGGGGAAAGGGAGATTTCATTTTCTTTATCTTTAGGTTTCGTCAGAGCCATTATTAGATAAGGCCTGTCAGGGAGTTTTAGATCAACTTTTTCCAGTAAATTAACCTGGGGTAAAGCCCAGGCCCCGAGTCTATTACCATCAATTCTATAGATGTAGATATCAAAGTTATCTACATCCAAAATTTCCAGCAGGCAAATTTTTTCATCTTTAACTTTTTCTTTTAGGGGAAACCCGTCCTT
>PUKG01000190.1 GCA_003550445.1 Halobacteroidaceae bacterium | reverse complement strand
TTTTTTATTTCTTTTTCCATTTTCTTTTTTATTTCCCAACCGTCTCTTTCTCCATCCTCAATCCATTTGCTGGCCTTTCTCAAGGTCCGGTTAATTACCAGAGCAGCTTCCCTTTCCTCTGAAGAAAGGTATTTGTTCCGGGAACTCATGGCCAGGCCTCCCTCTTCCCTTACCGTGGGGCCGGCTACCACTTCAATATCCATATTAAGGTCAGCAGTTATTCTTCGAATAATTAAAAGCTGCTGTCCATCTTTCTGGCCAAAATAAGCTCTATGGGGTTTAACCATGTTAAAAAGCTTGGTTACAATCGTAGTTACTCCCCTAAAATGATTTGGCCTTGAACGCCCACAGAGGACATCTGTTCCTTTCTCAACCTGGACATAAGTTGCATATCCTTCGGGAAAAACTTCCTCAACGGCAGGGTAAAAAACATAATCCACATTTCTTTCCCGGAGTAAGTCCAGATCCCTTTCCAGATCCCGCGGGTACTCATCATAATCTTCCTCGGGACCAAACTGGGTTGGGTTAACGAAAATTGAAACTACAACAATTTCATTTTCCTCTACAGCTTTTTCCACCAACTGCAAATGCCCCTGATGCAAATAGCCCATTGTAGGGACAAAGCCAATACTTTTGTTTTCCCGGGCCTTAACTCGGGAAATTTTTTGCATTGTTTTAATGTCTTCTATTAATTCCAAGGTCATCCTCCTAACCATAAATCTTTTTCAAAGTCTCTTCGTCCATGGAAAAGCTTTCTTCTTCCCCGGGAAATTGCCCTTTCTGAACATCTTCAATGTATTTTGAATAAGCTTTTTTCATCTCTTCACCGAGGTTAGCATAACGCCGAACAAACCGAGGAGAGAAGTCGCCACTTAACCCTAAAAGGTCGTGAGAAACCAGGACCTGACCGTCACATCCCTTACCAGCCCCAATTCCAATTGTAGGAATTGAAAGGCTTTGAGAAACCTTTTCTGCCAATGGAGCAGGGATACATTCCAGGACTAGCCCAAAACCCCCCGCCTCTTCCAGGAGTTTAGCATCTTCAACTAATTTTTCTGCCTGGGCTAAAACTTTCCCCTGAACTTTGAAGCCTCCCATTTGGTGGATTGACTGGGGAGTAAGGCCTAAATGGCCAAGAACAGGAATTCCTGCAGCAATTAAAGCTTTTGTCTGGGGAAGAACTTCCCTGCCTCCTTCAAGTTTAACCGCAGTAGCTCCCCCTTCTTTAAGCAGGCGGCCCGCATTTTCTACGGTTTTTTCGGGACTGACCTGAAAACTCATAAAAGGCATATCAGCAATAACAAGGGCTCTTTCTGTTCCTCTAACTACTGCCCTGGTGTGATGCAAAATTTCCTCCATTGTAACGGGGAGGGTATTTTCATAACCCAGCATAACCATGCCCAGAGAATCTCCAACAAGAATGGAATCCACGCCCGCTTCATCTTGAATTCGGGCTGTATTATAATCATAAGCGGTAAGCATCGTAATCTTCCGCCCTTCCTTTTTCATCCCACGAAAATCCGTTGTCCTTACTTTTTTATCCCTGGTCATTGGCTACAACCTCCTCAAGCATTTTTTTCATCCCAATGTATGCACTGCCCTTCAATCCTTTTTCCCTGGCAATTTCAAGGGTAAAAAGCCCCAATTCCCTGTAAAGCCTTTGAAGGTTTTCTTCTCCATTTAGGGCTTTTAAATGCCCTGCGACTGTTCCTATATCACCCCTGGCAACCGGCCCGGTTAAAGCCTCTATTGGTCCAAGTTCCTTTAAATTAAGCAGGGTACTTTCTATTAATGGAAAAACGGCTTTCAACCCTGCTTCTTCCGAAATTCCAGCTTTTTTTTGTAACTCCAGACCTGCATTTACCAGGGCTACAAGGTAATTACTAAATACTACAGCCGAGGCATGATAAAAAGCCTTTTTAGACCCGTCGATAATTTCCCAGTTTAGATCCAATTTTTTCCCAAGAACTTTCCCTGTTTCCAGCCCTTTTTCATCTCCATCCAGGAAAAACCAGGCTGTTTCTAACCTTTTTCGAGCGATGTCCCAGCGAGCCATTGCAAGAAGGGGGTGCATTGCAAAAACATTTTTCTCTCCGAGAATTGTCGCCGGGTGGTGACCACTTGTATGGGCCAGAACAGTCTCTTCCCCTACTCCACCCCCATTTCTTAACTCTTCGGCAACAGAAGATATTTTATCATCGGGGGTGGTAATAAAAATAATGTCGGCTTTTTTTGCCAGCTCAATTTTATCAGCTGTTAAGTAGGGAAAAACTTCCTGCCCCGGCTTTTTTTCACCCTCGGTTTCAGGCCGGGTAGCAGCACCAATTATCCTAAGCCCTTTTTCCTGCATTAAAGCGGCAAGAGCACAGCCAACCTTCCCAGGACCAACAAAAGCGATGGCAGGATTATCAGTCATTCAACCCACCACCGCTAAAAATAAAATAGATGCCACCCAAAGAACCGAGCAAAGCCCCTTCAGGATACATTTTTTTCTCCTCCTTTCGTCTCGGTCCGAAGATCCAAGCGAAAACAAATTACCTTTATTTGCAGTACAACCCTTTTCCGATGTCGCCTGCGCCTTTATTTTAACATT
>PUKG01000086.1 GCA_003550445.1 Halobacteroidaceae bacterium | reverse complement strand
GCAAGGTAAAAAACCGGCTCCACAAGGAGTTCCAAATCCGCCGACATCTGGGCAAAAGCATCTACGTGAAGGCCTTCAATGGAATAATAAAAGGTAATTAAACCTCCAATAAAAGCTCCCAGGAGACTTCCGATAATCCCCATAAAACTCCCTTCCAGGACAAACACCTTCATTATTTCCCTGCCTCTAAGCCCAAGGGCGGCCATCATCCCGATTTCCGATGTCCTTTCCCGGACAATCATGGTTAGTGTACTTATTATAACAACTGTTCCCATAAGGATAAACAGTACATAAACAAGGTTCATTATTTTATTCATTTCATAATATACTTCCACAAAAGGATCGGCCTGATTCCAGACTACAGTCGAATACTGCTCCCCGTTCCTTTCAGAGAGAAAAGCCCTGAGGTCCCTTTGTAGGTTTTCTGCTCTTTCGGCACTTCTGCCAAAAACAAATAATTCTGTAACCTCATCCTCCAGCCAGAGCATATCCCGGGCCGTTTCAATGGGCAGGTAAAAGAAGTTGTCATCCAGGGCTGCTACCCCGGTATCCTTAATCCCCACAATGGAAAAAGTCCTGCCCCGCAGGGATTGATAAACATCAGAAAACATCAGGGTAACCCGGTCTTCCAGGTCGGCCCCCAACTCTTCAAGTAAACCCCTGCCAACAAGGATCTCATTTCCTTCCTCGGGCATCCTTCCCCGGGAAATATTATCGGGCAAACCCCCGTGATTTTTCTCCCGGGAAATATCAACTCCAACACCGATCATCCTCACCAGGTGGTCATTCCGGCTGGCAAGGGCTCCGAATCTTATCCTTGGTAAAATAAATTCAACGGAATCAATTTCCTCGATTTCCGTAATCATGGCCTCTGCTCCAGTTCCATTAAAACCATCTACTGTATATTCAAGGGGCAAAAGCGCCTCCCTAATTTCATACTCCTCATCGGTAATCCGAACATGCCCAAAGAAATTATCAATGTACATCCGGAAAGAAGAGTCGGAAAAACCCACCATCAGACCCCTAGAAAAAACCACAATAACAACCACAGTTGTAATTGCCAGGATGGCAATTAAAGTCCTTACTTTATTCCGACTCAAATTTCGCCAGGCTATTCTTGCCAGGTCCATTTTTTTCACCCTCCTTTCTACCTGTCCCTGATAGCAACAACGGGATCCTTGCGCGCAGCCCAGTATGAAGGAATCAGGCTTGCAACCATGGATAAAAATATTACAAAAACAAAAATCAGGAAAAAAGAAATCAGGTTCCAAACTCCATAAATTCTGCCAACCATTGGAACTCCAAACTCACCGAGGTCAAAAAAGGCTTCCATATCTATTCCATAGGTTTTCATAAGGAAAACAGCAACGGCACCTAGAAGACAGCCAAGCAAACCTCCAACTGCTCCGATACCTCCTGCTTCTAAAATAAAAATCCTGACAATTTCACTTTCCTTCAAACCCATGGCCTTCATCATGCCAATTTCTTTTACCCTCTCTATTGCAGCCAGAACAACAACACTGATTATCCCGATTGCTCCCACCAATAGGAAGAGGGCAAGGATGAAATAGGTTTCAATGAAACCCCAGGTTTCAAGGTGGACCAGGATCTCTGCTGCTTCCCGGTAAGAACGGACGGTTAAATCGCCATTTCCAAGTATGCCCGAAAGGTTTTTTGCCTCTTCCCGGC
This sequence comes from Halobacteroidaceae bacterium, assembly GCA_003550445.1. Lineage (GTDB taxonomy): Bacteria > Bacillota > Halanaerobiia > B1SED10-174 > B1SED10-174 > T1SED10-26. Next base: position 908 of record PUKG01000086.1, on the reverse strand, counting down.
TAATATCCCGACTTTCCATCCGAACCATGATCTGGCTGATTTTCCCCTCCTCAAGTCCCAGGGCTTCTTGAGCCTGGTCTTTGGCAACAAAAACCGTCCCCAGGTTCATATCAGGGTGAGGCACATTGACAATTCCCCTTACTTCTCCCTGCATTGTATTAAAAGAACCACCTATATCCTGGAAACGCAATGTGTAAAAATCTCCAACTTCCAGGTTAAAAAAGCGGGCTAATTCTCTACCGATTACTATTCCCGGATCCCCGCTCTCAACAAATTCTCCACCGGTAAGGTATTCGGAATTTCGGAAAACATTCCCAAAGCTCTCCGGATCAATCGCCCGAACTCTTACCGGGAACTGATATCTTCCCGCAATAAAGTCAGCGGAAAAATCCAGGATAGGGGTCAGGGCTACAAAACCCTCCCGGGCTTCTATCTCTCCCACCAAATCTTCATCTGGGGTGAAGGTTTCTTCCAGGGGGAGTTCTCGTCCCTTTTTGACTTCCTCGAAATAACCTTCCCGGCCAACTTCAATATGGGGGGTTTCAAAATCGATAATGTTTCCAAAGGATACATCCATAAACCCGATCATAAAAGATTCAAGCCCGAGGAAAAGAAGAACTGCCAGGGTAAGAATACCTGCTATTAAAAAAGTCCTGCCCTTACGGCGGAGTAAATTCCTTAAAGCAATTCTAACGAGGTACATTCTATTCCCTCCTCTCGTCCCGGGTTATCCTCCCGTCGCGAATTTCAAGGAGACGCCTGGCATATTCCATTACCCTTGGATCGTGAGTTGAAAAAATAAAAGTGGTATTTAGTTCTTTGTTCATCCTTAACATAATTTCCAGGATTCCCTGGGCGGTATCAGAATCCAGGTTTGCAGTGGGTTCATCTGCCAGAATTAACTTTGG
>PUKG01000288.1 GCA_003550445.1 Halobacteroidaceae bacterium | reverse complement strand
GTTCAGAGCTCCAATAGGAAAGCTAACCACTTCTTTCCCAGGACCAATTAGTTCGGTGCTCCCTCCCCCGATATCCAAAACCCAGGGCTTTTTCTCAATCCAGTTCTCTGCAGCTCCGAGATACGAAAGGCGGGCTTCCTCCTGCCCGGAAATAATCCTAATCTCCTTGCCTAATATTTTTTCCAGCTTTTCCTTTAACTTCCCCCCATTATTAGCTTTTCGGAGAGCTTCAGTTCCTACAGCAATTATTTTCTCGGCCTCAAATTTACGGGCATCATTCCGGTATTCGAATAGAACTTTTTTTGCTTTTTGAATTTTTGATTCGGGAACATTTCCCTCTTTATCCCAGCCTGAACCCATCCGGACAATACTTCTCCTCTGCAATTGATTAACCCACCCGGTAGGAGTGGGTTTTTGAATTAACAATCTTATGGAGTTTGTCCCTATATCAACTGCAGCTACTGATTTTTTCACAATATCCTCCACACCTTTCTTCAGGATTACCGGGTATTAAAAGGGAAATTTCCTTACCAAGGGGATAATCAGGATAAAGCAAGAAAAAGGCAAAATGGGCATGAAGGCACTTTAAACCAGGACCGTTTTCACCGGCAACTCCTCTGCTAACCATTTCCTGGTAAAGAGAAGGTTTCTTCTGATAAATCTCCTCCAAAACTTCCCTTGGAATCAGTTTACACCTCTTTTTCGCTGCCCTTTTTCTGTAATCCCGGTAAATAATTTTGAACTCAACGGTGAGGAAATTATCAACAGGGTGTTTTGCTTCAATGGCGTATATTTCTTTTTGTAACTGGGGGCAGGTTAACCACCAGGGAGTAGAAAAAACCGGGCCTTCTATCCCTTGAGGCAATGGATTATTTAAAATCGCCTGGGGATACCCAAGTGCACACCTTTTAATTACTTTAAATTCCACATCAATTTCTCGTTTCAATTGTAGTCCCACAACTTTTAAATCATCCACAAAATCCCCCTCCTGCCTGATAGCAAAAACACCCCTGAAAGGGGTGCTATAATCGGGTTAGTTATCGGTTATTGGTTTTTTTCTTGTTTGGTGAACGAGCTTCACTGAGTTCCTGGAACTTCTCGTCACTTTCTTTAAAAAAACGGCTCAGTTTATCTTCAAAGGAAAGACTCTTTTTCTGGGGTTGAGGTCTTTCCTTTTTTGGAGGCGATTGAAGCCTTTTTATGGAAAGTCCGATTTTCCCATCGTCCCCAACTGAAATAACTTTTACTTTAACCCGGTCATCTACTTTCAGGTGTTGATTTACATCTTTAACATAGGTATGAGCTACTTCCGAAATATGAACAAGACCGGTTTTTCCCTTATCAAGTTCCACAAAGGCCCCGAAATCTGTAATTCCGGTAACCTTGCCTTCAACAACCCTGCCAACCTCGATTGACATAACTAGCAAAACTCCTCCTCTAAATTAATTGAGTTAGACTCGTAACTTATTATACCTAATACCCCAATAGCTGTCAATTTTTATTCTTCTTCAATCACAACAATTAATGTTTCCCCCTCTTTTACCAGCCCTAATTGTTCCCGGGCTACTTTCTCTATGTACTCAAGACTTGAGGCATATTCAATTTTTTCTTTAAAATCTTCCCGGGTTTCCTGTAGTTCTGAGACCTCGTTCTCAAGGTTCTTTAACTCAGCCTGGCGGTCAAGATAGTATACATAGCTCTGGGCAAAGTGAAAGATTATGTACAGCAGGAAAATTCCAAAAATAATTAATGCCCTGCGATAATTTTTTGGCATGCTATTTCCCCCTCTTTCAAGGTCTTTCGTACTTCTACATTAACCGGAAAACTCCTGCATTTTCGCCCTTTTTTTGCTATTTCATCTATTTTCCTCCCCGAAAGATTCTTTTTCCCGGGTTATTTCACCAAAATATTTTTAGTTTTTAAGAAAAATTAGCGCCGGGAACTCTTTCATCCCCATGCCTTTTAGTAATTTTTCGGTCATCAAAGTGTTCAAGCAAGGGGAGAGAATATTTTCGAGTACTGCTCAGAAGGTTCCTGAATTCCGCAACGGTAATTTTCCCCTGTTTTTGTAAAACTTCTCTCAATAATTCTTCAGCTTCATCATATTTTTCTCGGACCAGATACAGTTCATCATTAACTCTTACCACCCGTCCCATGTAAACAAGGTAATCCAGTATTTCTCCCGCTTCTTTTCCCATTTCCCAGGTTAAGGGAGGCGAAAACCCCCCTTCCTTTAATTTTTGAAGGTACTCTTCTGCCAGTTGCTTTTCTTTTTCTCCGGGGCATGGGGAAAAAGTTACGAGAGCAATTCTTTGATTGTCAATTTTAACTTTCCCCTCCTCTATCCAAAAATCAAGGAGGGCTTCTCCTTCTTTGCTTCCGCTAATTTCCCCGGCAACATTAACTGCCTGGGTTTTGGGCATTCCCGGTCGCAAAGGGTAATTATTGTGGTAATCTTTTAGTTTTTCCAGGAATTTTCCCTCGAACTCCTCAACCCTATCCCTTGATATTACTAATCCCGTCTTAATTTCCATAATTTCCTTTTCAAGTTCTTGCAGCCCTTTTTCCACATCCTCTCCGCTTAATTGAGAAAGGGGTAAAAGGTT
>PUKG01000151.1 GCA_003550445.1 Halobacteroidaceae bacterium | reverse complement strand
TTTATAAGCATGTTAATCCCTCCACTAGTTCGACATCGGCCTGGATGCAGAATTGGGCAATTAATTTACCGGTTCTTCTGACATCCCGAATATCAATTACTTCTAAGGGAGAATGCATGTTGGCAAGAGGGATGGATAGTAATGCTGTAGCTACTCCATTTCTGCTCATCTGGATGGCATAAGCATCTGTTCCCCCCGGGTGAGGCGAGGGTTCGAATTGGGTGGGAATATCGTTTTCTCCGGAAATTTTTTGTAATCTGGCCAATATATCGGGGTGAACGTGGGGTCCAATCCCAAGAGCAGGCCCCTTGTTTGCTTCTATACTATGTTCCTTTTCCTGCCCAGGTCTTTGAGCAAACCCAACGTCAACAGCAATTCCAATACCTGGCTTTATAGCAAATGAGCTGGTTATTGCCCCCCTGATTCCAACTTCTTCCTGAACCGTTGCAACAAAAGCAACATCAAATTCAGGTTTTAGATCTTTTAATTCTATTAGAGCCTGATGAAGGGCGGCAACCCCAGCCCTATCGTCAAGACTTTTTCCGGTGCAGATATTTTCATTAAACCACTCCAGTTCCTGGTTAAAAGTAACTGGATCACCAACCTTAATTTTTTTCTGTAATTTTTCTTTTTTCTCTCCACAGTCTACAAAAATTTTGTCCAGGGGTATTGCTTTTTCCTTTTCTTCAGGTTTTTGCAGGTGGGGAGGTCTTGCTCCTACTATTCCAATAACCCTTTCCTTCCCCCAGATAACAACCTCTTGCCCTGGAAGCAGGCGGGGATCAATTCCACCAATTGGCTCGAGACGGATAAAACCTTCTTTGTCAATTTCACTAACCAGAAAACCTATTTCATCTTGATGAGCCGCAACCATTATTGGGGGTTGTTTGCTGTCCTTCCCTTTTTTCCAGGCGATAACATTACCCAAGGTATCTACATTTACCTCGTCAGCAAGTTCTTGCCAGGCTGAAACAATTTTTTCGCTTACTTCCCTTTCCAGACCAGAAATTCCGGGAGCATTGCTTAGATTAGCCAAAAATTGTTTTAAGTCCATTGCTTACCTCCTCTTCCTGAATACGACTAATACTAATTACTTCTTTAAGGTTTTTATTGTCCCTGCTAATATTTTGCAAATTTTGACCACTTTTTACTAAAATTTTTGCGATTCTTTTAAAAAATTAAAGGGATTTTTAAAAAAGTAATTAAATATTCTAAAGGTAGCATATAATTGCCTGATTTTGTTATAAAAAATTTTATTTGGAGGTAAATTAATGATAGGAAAATATTTTTTTATTTCTGTCCTTTGTTTTATGCTTTTCATTTCCATTACCTCTCAAGCCGTTACCCCCCAGGAATTATCCGCCACTGAGCTTGCCCGTTTAATGGGCCTTTATGATTATGTAAAAGTCTCCCTTTCCGAACCATCCTTTTCCCTGCAAATAGAGGTTTTTCGGAATGAAAACCCAGTTTCTTATGAAAACCTGGATCCCGATTTTGTGGCAGAACCAGTAGAAACAATTGATGTAGGAAAAATGGAGGTGTACCCAAAAAAGGATGAGAAAACTTACCTTCTTTTTGCCTTTCAAAGATTACCATCAGATAAGAAACCCCAAAACATAATTCACTGGGGAATTAAAACAGAAGGTCCTGAAAATGAAGGAATGGGTCATTCATCCTTCAAGCTGGATCTGCCAGAATTTGATAAACCGGAATATAACTGGACCTTTGGCCTTTTTCCCAACCCGGTTATTACATCGGAAGATTTCTCCCCCATTTATTTAATTCAGGGGATGGAAAAACAAAATGGAGTAACAACCTTTTCCGGCTTCGGAAGGGATGACATTAATACCCAGGCCCAATTATATAATATTTTAATTGTGGTTAAAGGTAGCCTTTAAAATGACCAAAGTAAAATTCTTTTAAAAAAACCTCCTTCCCGGAGGTTTTTTTATTAACAACCAAGCGAAAGCCACACCTTGCCTGCTTATCCCAAAGAAACCTCTAAAAAGAAAGAAGATGCCCCCGGGCATCAAATTAAAGAATTGGCCTTGCTTCATCTTCAAATTCCATTGTTTCTTCCTTTTGGAAATCAATAAGGGTTTTTTCCAGGATTTGCAACCCCTTTCCAAGACTTTCCCTGTCCTGGGTAGCAAAACTTAAACGGAACCACGGTGTTCTCTGAACCCCTGAATAAAAAGAAGTACCAGGTGCAAGAAGAATTCCTCTTTCACGGGCAAGTTTGGCAAGTTTTGTAGAACTCCCTCCCCTGTTTACCCTGACCCAGAAAAACAGGCCTCCTTCAGGATCATAGTAATGTAAAAGGGGTTTTTGTTTTGCCAGGAATTTTTTTACCATTAAATATCTTTCTTTAAACTCATCCTTAATTTCCTGGAGGTGGTTTTCCCAGGTATCGTCTTTAAGGTAAAAATACAAAGCCCTTTGCAACAATCCAGAACTGGAAATATCCGCAGCATATTTCCCTTCCAAAAACTTTTCCTGCAAAACCTCCGGGAGGACAGCAAAACCCAAACGTAAACCAGGCATCAAAACTTTGGAAAAACTTTTTAACAAAATTACTTTGTCCCATCTATCCAGAGCCTTCAAAGAAGG
>PUKG01000194.1 GCA_003550445.1 Halobacteroidaceae bacterium | reverse complement strand
TTCCTGAAATGCTTCAAAAAGCAGTTCTGGCAATGGAAGATACTCGTTTCTTCCAGCATTCTGGAATAGATTACCGGGGGATCGCCCGGGCTTTCTGGGTTGATATCCAGGAAGGTGGTTTCGCCCAGGGAGCAAGCACCATTACAATGCAGCTCGCAAGAAACGTCTACTTAACCCAGGAAAAATTTATTTACAGAAAGCTCCAGGAGATGTTCCTTGCCCTTCAATTTGAAAGAATATATACAAAGGAAGAAATCCTCGAATTCTATTTAAATGAAATATTCTGGGGCCATTCCGCATACGGCGTCCAAACAGCTTCTCACCAATATTTTGGTAAGGATGTTTGGGATCTTGGCCTGCCCGAAATTTCAATGCTGGTAGGAATCCTTCAGGCTCCCAACCGCCATTCTCCTTATTTTAACTTTGATCAGGCAAAATTCCGCCAGCAGGTAACATTAAACCGAATGTTGGAACTGGGGTTAATTTCCCGGGAAGAAGCCAGGGAGGCGGCTGAAGAACCCATTGAACTGGTCGGTCTTGGGCAAACCCAGGATGAATTTGCTCCTTATTTCATTAGATATGTTCGTGATGAATTGCTAAAAATGTTCGGTCCTCAAGTGGTTTACGGAGGAGGGTTGAGAGTCTATACAACCCTTGACAATAGAATGCAGGAGCAGGCTGAAAAAACTGTTAAAAAAGCTCTTGAGGATGAAACCCTGCCAACTATCCAGAGGGAAAATATTCCCGGAGACATTAATCAGCCTCAACTTGCAATTATCTCCATTGATCCCCATACGGGACATATTAAAGCAATGGTTGGAGGGCGTGGAGACGATCAGTGGAACCGGGCCACCCAGAGTCGGAGACAGGCTGGATCAGCTTTTAAACCAATAATTTACGCTGCCGGAATTAAAGAAGGGCTCAGCCCCGGATCGGTAGTTCTTGATTACCCAACAATTGATTATTCAGGCCATACCGTAACTTCCCCTGGCGACAAACCAACTCCCTGGCCCCGTAACTTTAACGATGTTTACAGAGGCTGGGTAACCTTAAGGGAAGCAATGAACCACTCTATTAATGTTGCTGCAGTTAAAACTCTTGCTGACGTTGGTATCAATAACACTCTCCGAACAGCCCAGGATTTAGGTATCACCAGCCTTGTTCCTGAGGATCGAAACCTTGGCCTCGCCCTTGGTGGCTTTACCAGGGGAATTACTCCCCTTGAAATGGCCCAGGCTTTTGGAGTTTTTGCCAACCGGGGAATTCGGACTGAACCTTTGGCAATTCTTAGAGTGGAAGATAGCAGAGGTAATATTCTTTACGAAGCAAGTCCAAAAAAAGAGATTGCTTTAAGCGAGGGAGTTTCTTATATTATTACCGATATGCTCCAATCGGTAATAAAGGATGGGACTGGGTGGAGAGCAGACCTTGGCCGGCCTACCGCAGGGAAAACCGGAACTACAAATGATTATACAGATGCCTGGTTTGTAGGGTATACTCCGGACCTTGTAACTGCTGTCTGGGTAGGGGAAGATTCCCCAAGACCAATGAAATATTTCCCACAGACCGACAGTTCTGGGAATGTTGTTATTAATCCTCATACCAATGAACCAAATTACGGGGTCACTCTTAGCAGCTGGATTGCAGCTGAACTCTGGGGTCGCTACATGAGGGAAGCCGTTGAACCCATGCCGGTTACCAATTTCCCTCCCCGTCCAAGGAACGTTATTGAGGTTTCTATTGATCCCTTTACCGGTAAACTTCCCGGAAGTTATGCTCCCCGGGAGGTAACCGAATTATTTATCAGGGGTACTGAACCTGAGGAAACTGAAAACTTCCATCAACCTATTGAACGAGTGGAAATAGATACAGAAACCGGTCTTCTGGCAACTCCTGATTGCCCCCGTGATAATATCCAAACAAGGCGCTACCAGATGGATACTGGAATTCGGGTTGATGATCAAGGTTTACCAATTCACCGCTTTGATCCTGAAACCGGTGTCCCTCTTACTGATGAAGACGGCAACTACATTTTTGAGAAAAAACCAACTCAATCCTGTTTTGTCCACGGAACCCCCAGTCGTGGGGAAGAGGAAACTCCCCCTGAAGACGATGCAATCGATCGGTTCTGGGATCGTTTATGGGACCGGACAAACGATTAAATCCTGATAAATTAAAAACCTGCAGTTCTTTTGAACTGCAGGTTTTTTTATACCTTTAAGTCAACGATTGTCACACCATCTCCGCCTTCTCCCTCACCACCAAGTCGGAAATCGGCAACATGGTGATGCCCTTCCAGAAGTTGATGAATCCCCTGCCGAAGAGCTCCTGTTCCCTTTCCGTGAATTATTTCAACCCTTTTCAAACCCGCAAGGTAAGCATCATCAAGATATTTATCCGTCTCTTCTCTGCTTTCTTCCCAGCGCATCCCTCTAAGATCAAGAGAGCTTCTAATTGTCTGAGCCTTGGATTTCTTATATCGCTGGGATGCCCTGGGGGAAGAAACCCCTTCTTCTTTTACCGGAAGAAGATCTGTTTTTTCAACCCAAATTTTCATTACCCCTGCCTGGACATTAACTTTCTCTTCACTTTCGCTTATTACAATACCTTCCT
>PUKG01000027.1 GCA_003550445.1 Halobacteroidaceae bacterium | reverse complement strand
TGCTTATGGTCCCCTTACAAACCAGTCACTTTTCCACAATCCTGATGTCCTTTCCTATGATTATGATCCAGATAAGGCTCTAGAATTATTTGCCGAAGCTGGTTGGACCCCTGGCGCGGATGGTCTTTTGCGAAATGATGCCGGGGAAACCCTTCAGTTCACCCTTTCAACTCCCCAGGGCCGCTATACCAAGGATAGAGAATTAAACGAAGCTGTCCACTATCAATTCAGAGAAATTGGTGTGGATGCAAGATTAGAAATCCTTGAGTTCGCAACCCTCATTGATCGTCTTAGCGAGCGTGAATTTGACCTTGCCTATATTGGAATGATGCAAAGAACTGGGGAACCTGCTTCCCACCTTAATATAATGTATGGAACTGGCGGTTGGGCAAACTGGGGTGATTATAGCAATCCCGATGTTGACGCCCTTCTTGATAGAGGACTCCGGACTGCCGTTTTTGAAGAAAGGGAAGAAATCTACTTCGAGGTTCAGGATCTAATTATGGAAGATGTTCCTACAATTAATATCATGAACGAACTTTATATTATTGCTCACAGTGCTTCAGTTAAAGACTATGTCTTTACAGCATCCCGGACCCACGACTATACTACACTTTACAAAGAGTAGTTTAGAAAAAATAAGGGGCCGGCCTTTGCCGGCCCTTTATCCTTAAACTATAAAAAGAGGACCCAGCCTCAGTATTCAACTTTTTTCTGTAAGAGGGGAGGTTATTTTTTGTTTACCTATATTGTTCGCCGCTTAATTTATCTCGTACCCATCTTAATAGGAGTAGCCTTTATCTCCTTTATGATTATGCATCTAATTCCCGGAGACCCTGCCCGTGTAATGGCAGGGATAGGAGCAAGCGAAGCAGATGTTCAGGCAATTCGAACCCGGCTAGGATTGGATAGATCTCTTCCTGAACAATTTGGAACTTTTTTATTAGGCCTGGCTCGAGGTGATCTTGGGCGATCTCTAAGGACCCGCTTACCTGTAATGGAAGAAATTCGAGACAGATATTTCGCAACCATCAGCCTGGCCTTTATGGCAATGGTTTTTGGCTTAATTATTAGTATCCCCCTGGGTATTTTTGCTGCCACAAAACAGTATTCGATTTTTGACAACATTAGTATGTTGTTCGCCATCGGGGGACTTTCAGCGCCGGCCTTTTGGCTGGGATTAATGTTAATGTATTATCTTGCCTTTGTTGTGAGAATCTTCCCTCCCTCGGGGATGGCTGGATATCCCTGGACCTGGATTGGTTTTAAAAGTTATGTTCTGCCTGCTATAACCCTGGGGATCCCTTCCGCGGCAATGCTTGCCCGCTTAACCAGATCCAGTATTCTGGAAGTTTTGAGGCAGGATTATATCCGCACGGCCCGCTCAAAGGGCCTGGGAGAAAGAGTTGTTCTTTTCCGTCATGCCCTCAGGAATGCTGCAATCCCCATAATTACAATGGGTGGGATTCAATTAGGATACATGCTAGGAGGGTCTGTTGTTGTTGAAACAGTTTTTTCCTGGCCTGGTTTAGGGCGTTATATTGTTTCTGCTATCCACTTTCGAGACTTTACCGTGGTTCAGGGGGGAGTAATGTTTTTAGCTCTAACATTTGTTTTTGTTAACCTAATAGTTGATGTTTTATATGGGGCAATAGATCCCCGAATCCGATATGATTGAGGGAGGGCTGTTCTATGGATTTAAATAAAACCAGGGAACAATTATCAGTATTCTGGCGCCGTTTCAGGAAAAATAAAGGGGCGGTCCTTGGGTTATTAATAATTTTAATTACAATTACTGTTGCTATCTTTGCTCCTCAGATTGCTCCCCATGACCCTTATGCCCAGAACTGGAGAAACAGAATGGAACCCCCTTCCCGAGAACATCTTTTGGGAACTGATGAGCATGGAAGGGATCAATTAAGCAGAATTATTTACGGTTCTCGCCTTGCCCTTACAATTGGTCTAATTTCTGTAAGTATTGGGCTGATAGCTGGCGGATTTCTTGGACTAATAGCAGGTTTTTTTGGGGGATTACTTGATAACATTATCATGAGAGTAATGGATGTAATGATGGCCTTCCCGGGAATTCTCCTCGCTTTAGGGTTGGTTGCAGCCCTGGGACCCGGACTATACAACGTTATGATAGCAGTTGGCATTTGGTCAATACCCCTATTTGCCCGTCTTGTCCGGGGAACCGTTTTAAGTGTAAAGGAAAATGATTTCGTTGATGGAGCAAAAGCCCTGGGGGCTTCCAACCTAAGGATTATTGGCCGCCACATTCTTCCTAATATCATTCCTCCGGTTCTTGTTTTAAGCACACTTCGATTGGCAACTGCCCTGCTAAGCGCAGCTGCTTTAAGTTTTCTTGGGCTGGGGGCCCAGCCTCCGCAGCCGGATTGGGGAGCAATGTTAAGCCAGGCCAGAGCCCATATTCATTCATCTCCACATTTAAGTCTTTTTCCCGGGCTGGCCATAATGATTCTGGTTCTTTCCTTTAACATGGTTGGAGACGGTTTGCGGGATGCTTTAGACCCAAGACTAAAAAATTAATAGCAAAACAAATTCCCGGAAAAAGATCAAAAGGGTCTTTAATCCGGGAATTTTTATTTTAGGACCCGGAAAAATTTTTTTAAAAAGACCTGTTTCAGGAGAAAACCTTTATTTTTTGATGATAACCCCAATCTAATTAGGGGAATTAGAGAAATTTTTAATTTATTAAAGACATCCAATTAAACCGATGATATAATAAAAAACAGGGGAAATTAATATTGCTAAAACAATAAAACTTCCTTCGAAGCTGGAGGGATTAAAATGCTGGAGATAAAAAATAAAAGGCAGGGTGAATACCTTCTCCTGGGGGGAGCAATCCTGGGTGGAGGGGGCGGAGGCTCTGTTGAAGAAGGAAGAAAAGCCCTGGAATGGGCTTTAGAGGTTGGTCCAATATCCATAAACTCCCCTGAAAAACTTCCCGGAGAAACAATTGTAGCAACTGTAGCCCTGGTTGGCCCTCCTTCAAAGAAAGCCAGTTATCCTAAACCAGAGGTTTTTGCCAGGGCTTTTCAAAAACTTCAGGCAAATTATCCCGAAGAAATCCCCGGAGTTATCACCAATGAAAATGGTGGGTACGCCAGTGTTAACGGGTTTTGCCAGGCTGCAGCCTATGGCCTGAAACTAATTGATTGTCCCTGTAACGGGCGAGCTCATCCCCTTGGTTTAATGGGAGGAATGGGTTTGCACCTTAATGAAGATTTCTTATCCTGGCAGGCCGCTGTCGGCCCAAGCGATAAAGAGCTATCCTTTCGTGGCAATATTCACAGGGGAAGCCAGATGGTTATTGAAATGGCTGAATCCCAGGGGGCGATGATAGCCGTGGCCCGAAACCCGATAGAACTGAGCTATGCTCGTTCTCATGGTGCTCCAGGAGCTCTAATGCAGGCATATCAATTAGGTTACGAGGTTACTGAGGGAATCCCTCAGGGGGGAATGGAAGCCGCAAAAATCGCAGTGCGCTTTCTCCGGGGTAATTTTATTGGCCCAGGCAAAGTAGAAGAAGTGGAAAGAAACCAGAGGGGTGGATTAGACCTTGGTTTTATTAAAATTTCGGGGTTGGAAATAGAAGTGCTTTTTTGCAACGAATTTATTACCCTTGGAACTGGAGAAAATTTCCGGGCAATTTTCCCTGACCTGATTACCATGTTTGACAAAAAAACCGGATGGCCTGTTGGTGCCGAAGATATTGAAAAAGGGCAGGAAGTCGTTGTAATTACCGTTCCCCAGGACAGGTTAATTCTTGGAGCCGGGGCCAAAGACCCAGAACTTTTAAAAGATCTGGAAAACATTTTAACCCATGGTCTTGGGAAAAAAATTCAGTTGAGGAGAGGGGAGGGGCAGTGAAACCAAAAATTGGTTTTTTAACCATTGGGCTTGCTCCCCGGAAGGGTTTTTTAGATTGGCTCCCTGAAGATTTTTGTGTTCTGGAAAATGGGGTTCTCAACGAAATTCCAGAAGAAAAATGGGAGGATCTGGCCCCAGAAGATAATGAAGTTCCTTTACACACCACCGCTAATGACAGGGAAATAATTCTATCTTCAGAAAAAATAGAACCCCTTTTAGAAAAGGCAGCAAACAAACTTGTGCAAAATGGCGCCGAATTAATTATTGTTCTCTGCTCTGCGCCATTAAAACGTTTTAAATGTGAAGTTCCTGTATTACTACCCCATAATATTTTGCGAAATTTAGTCGATAAGATGCTTCCGGCAGGTAAATTGGGACTAATAGCCCCGGATCCCGGCCAGGAGAACATGATGAGGAAAAATTGGGAAACAGAGGGAAGGAAAATTTTCTTTGTCCCACATCCTCCCTACCGAGGAAAAGAAATGCCCAAGAGTCAAATAAGTCTCCTGGAAAAATGCAACTTGATTCTGGGGGATTGTTTTGGTTACGATGTTTCATTTCGAGTTTCCTTACAGGGAAAGATTTCTCCACCTGTTTTACTGGTAAGGGAAGTTATCATGGTTATTTTGCAACAACTGCAGGATTGGGAAAGGAAAAAACAAAAAGATTGGGGTGAAAAAGATGTTTAGCCCAAGAAAGTTCCAGGTTTTTTTATTAATGGTTCTACTACTTTTTTCTTGGGTAGGGTCAGCAATAGGGGAAGAGCAGGGAAGAGAACCAGTTATTGGGCTTGCCCTAAGCGGAGGGGCTTCCTGGGGGTTTTCCCATATCGGGGTAATTGAAGTGCTGGAAGAACACGGAATATTTCCTGAAGTTATAGCAGGAACAAGCGCTGGAGCAATTGTGGGTTCTTTATATGCCAGCGGTAAAAGTGTCCCGGAACTTAGGGAAATTGCTGAAAATATCAGGTACTGGGATTTTTTGGTTCCTTCAATTCCTGACCTCGGATTTTTCAGTACAAGGGGAATAATGAACCAGATAAAAAGGCATATTCCTCACGATGATTTTGATCAACTGGAAAAAAAATTTGGTGTTATTACTGTGGATCTTGTTAGAGGAGAAACCTATATTTTTAAAGAGGGTTCTGTAAGCACGGCAGTCGCCGCAAGTTCTGCCCAGCCAATAGTTTTTAATCCTGTTCGCTACGAAGATATGCTTTTGGTGGATGGAGGAGTATTACAAAACCTGCCCGATACCCTGGCCTGGGAACTTGGAGCAGATATTGTTATTGCGGTTAGTTTAAATGAAAACTTTAGTTTTGAAGGAGTCCCCGATGGACATATTGATGTTGCAGTTAGAACATACAACCTTCTGCAAAGGGGAAGAGTTTTGGAAGTCAAGGCAGATGTAATTATTACCCCAAACGTCACCGGGATGGGAGGGGGACAACTCCAGGCGGCAAATCTCATTATTGAAAAAGGGCGAGAGGCTACAGAAGAAAAAATCCCCGAAATTTTGGAAATAATTGAAGAATTCAAACAAAGAGATCAGTAATTATTCTTAGTTATGCCCGTTAAAATTGCAGGAAATCCTAACAGATAGGGCGAAATCTTAAAAAAAGCATTTTACCGGGGTGAAGAAATGTTAAAGGAAATCTGGATTTTAACAAAAACCGTTGCTCTGGCTGCTTTAATTGCCCTTTTTACCGTTCAATTCCTGGTTCAACCAACCATTGTAGAGGGTAACTCCATGGAACCCGTTGTCTCCAGCGGGGAACGCCTCCTTGTAAATAAAGTTATCTATCGTTTTTCCCCTCCTGAAAGAGGAGATATTGTAGTATTAAAAACCGGGAAGGACAACCCCGAATACTTAAAAAGAATAGTTGGTCTTCCGGGAGAAGAAATTGAAATTCGCCGGGGCCTGACCTATGTAAATGGGGAAATTCTTGATGAACCTTACCTTAAAGAAAGAATGATGGGAGAATATGGCCCCTATAGCATCCCGGAGGGAAATGTTTTTGTTTTGGGAGATAATCGCAATAATAGTCTTGATAGTCGCTCCCCATCCCTTGGTTTTATCTCCCTGGATCAAATCTCCGGGCGAGCAGATTTTGTTTTCTGGCCTCTTTTCGATGCCAAAGTTTTGGCAGGGCACCCAGCAAAACCCTGATTTCTTTAACCTGTTTGGGTTTTTACTCCGGCAGGTTTTTTTATTGCAAAATAAAAAAAGTATTTTGCTTTTCCCTGCAGGGTTAAATAAATACCTGAAGAATAAAAAAGATATAAACTTGGTTTTCCTGGCAGAAGGAATTATCTTTGGAAAAAAAGTTATCTTGCCGGAATATTAGCAAAACCTTTGGTCCCGTAACCGCCCTGCGGGACGTTTCTTTCGATATTTTTAAAGGAGAGATCTACAGCTTATTAGGGCCTAATGGGGCAGGGAAAGTATTCCGGGGATTGATTATATAGCATTTATTACAGCAGGTTCAATTGGAATGACAATTTTTAATGGGGCGATGAATGTAAAAATAGAACTTCTATTTGACCGGGAAACAAGATTTTGGACCCTCTTTTTGCAGCCCCAATTTTCAGGATTTCAATGGCCTCATGCCGTTTTATCTATATGATTGTTTTGGGAGCAGTTCAGAGCTTTTTATTGGTCTTAACCGCTTAAATTTTCGGAGTGCGTTTTGTGACAGGTATTCCCGGTATTCTATTCACCTTACTGGTAGGAATTTTACTGGGAGCAGGAATTTCCCGGTTTTCAATTGCCCTGGCAATGACTTTAAAAACCACAATGAGTTTTTCTCACTGTTATCCTTCCTGGTTTTGCCGGTTACTTTTTTAAGCACTGCCCTGGTTCCCATGGAACTAATCTTTCCTCGATAACTTTTTTGGTCCAATTCAATCCCTTACCTTTACCTTTGAAACTACAATGAGTCTTTTTCCTTTTGGGTGGGATTTCTCCCTTCTGAGCAGAATGATTGGACTATTGCTTTTTTTAATTAGGAACCCTCTTTCTGGTAATAAAAGCTTTACACAGGGGATTAAACTAAAATCCCTTTTTGGAAACGGAGGAATAGCAATGAAAAAGAACGAATACGTTTCTTTTTACACCCATCTGGCAGGCTTTATTCTTTCTATCTTCGGAACTTTTTTTCTTTTGTTCTTAACCTGGGGAGACTTTGATCTTTTCTTTGTTTCCCTGATATATGGCCTTTCAATTAGTTTTTTGTTTCTATCCAGTTCTCTTTACCATGCCTTTAAAAGGGAAGAAGGAGAAACTTCCATCTGGAGACGTTTAGATCACTTTGCAATTTTTGTAATGATTGCAGGAACCTATACCCCCATTAGTTATATTTACCTTTCCGGGGCATGGGCCTGGTCTTTAATTATTCTCCAGTGGACCCTGGTTTTTGCAGGATTCTTTTTCAAGTTTTTTGCCTTAAAAGCCCCCCGCTTTCTTTATACCCTGATTTACCTTGTAATGGGATGGGTTGGAATTATATCCGTTGGAAGTCTATTCCCGGCAATGTCAGGGCTTGCTATTTCTCTTTTGATCCTGGGGGGACTTTCTTTCACCACCGGAGCCGTTTTTTATATGGTAAAAAAACCTGTTCTTTCCCCTGGTTTTGGTTTTCATGAAATTTTCCACATTTTTATTCTTTTAGGCGGGATTTTTCATTTTTTCCTTGTTTTAACCGCTGTTCGAAGTTAGGAGGATTTTTTTGGAATTAAAAGATGCTTTATCCCAAAGACGGAGTATAAGAAAATTTAAAGAAACTCCCATACCCCGAGAAGATATCGAAGGAATTATTGAAGCTGCAATTAAAGCCCCTTCGGGGAAAAATCTACAACCCTGGCATTTTATCGTTATTTCCGGAAAAAAGAAGCAGGAACTTGTAGAACTGATCACTCAAACCGCTAAAAAACTGCAGGACAAAGGTATTCCTACGGGTAGTTGTTTGAATTCTGCCCGGGCAATGGGAGAGTGTCCCTGTTTAATTTTTATTTATCATACCCAAGGGAGTTATAATAAGCCCCCTAAAGGAACCGATCGTTACCTTTGGTCAGTTAATATTCAATCAATCGGGGCGGCAATTCAAAATATGCTTTTGGAAGCAACATCCAGGGGAATTGGTTCCCTCTGGATTTGCGACGTGTTTTTTGCGGATAAAGAAATTACCGAATGGCTGGGACGGAAAGATGAGCTTGTCGCGGCTGTTGCCCTGGGTTATCCTGGGGAAGCCCCCGGACGAGCCCCTCGAAAAAACCAGGAAAAAGTTACAGAATGGATAGGGGAGGAGGAAGATTGTTGCAACTGAAAGTTTTTTCTGACCCCAAAAGTTTCCTTGAGAAAACTGAAGATTTACTGATGGAAAAAGAAGCTGAGAATAATTTCCCCCTGGGAAAATTAGGAGAACTTATCCTGGATCCGGGGCCGGAAAATTATTTGCTTGCAATGTTGGAAAAGGGTGGAAAACCCGTAATGGTTTTCATAAAAACAGGAGGCCCACTGATTATTTCCGGTGATGAAGATTTTTTTTCTCAGGGAATCGATCTTTTCGCAAAATTTAGCAAAGAAGAAAACTTAAAAATACCCGGTGTTTTTGGCCCAACCTCACATGTAAAAAGCTTTGTTGAAAAATGGGAGGAATTTTTCCCAATTATCTGGCGGGAAATTATGGAGCAAAGGATTTTTCGACTTGATAAACCAAGGATTGAGCCCGGAGAAAACGGAAAATTAAGGACGGCCCAGGAAAAAGATATTGAACAGGTAACCCAATGGGTAGAAATGTTTTCAAAAGAAGCAGACCCGGGAGGAGAAATACCTCCCGCTCTGGCCAGGGAAAAAGCAGAATGGGGTATTAAGAAAAAAGAATTTTTTCTCTGGGAAAAAGGGAAACCCGTTTCAATGGCCAAAAAAGCCAGACCAACCAAAAATGGAGTTGCCATAACAATGGTATATACCCCTGAAGAGTACCGAAAAAAAGGCTATGGAACTTCCTGTGTTACTGCCCTAAGTAAAAAGCTCCTGGGAGAAGGTTATAAGTTTTGCACCCTTTTTACTGATGCAAAAAATCCCACTTCCAATAAGATTTATGAAGCAATCGGTTTTCGGGAAATTGGATTTACCCTGATTGGAAAGTTCCTGGAAAAAAATTAAGGAGGAAACCCTTGGCTGAATACATCAAACAACTTCGTAAGCATGTAGGATCCCGCCCCCTGGTTATGGTGGGAGCAGGGGTTTTGGTACTTGATAAACAAAACCGCCTTCTTTTGGTATCAAGAACTGATAATTTCACCTGGGGGATTCCGGGAGGGGCTCTGGAACCAGGAGAAAAGCTAATAGAAACTGCCAGAAGGGAATTAAAAGAAGAAACCGGGCTTATAGCCGAAACCCTGGAAATGTTTGAGGTTTTTTCCGGACCTGAATTTTATTATAAGTACCCCAACGGGGATGAGGTTTTTAATATTGTTGCCATCTTTACCTGCCAAAGCTATACCGGTACCCCAAAAGCAGACGGAAAAGAAGCAAGTGCAATTAATTGGTATGCAATAGATGACTTGCCCGGGAAATTAAACCCTGTTGATCAAATAATCCTTGAGAATTTCCGGACCCTGAAAAAATACAAGGTTGAAAAGGGTTAAGCAAAATTTATGGAGTCTTTTTAAAACCTGGTTTTTTCTTTAATTATCTTCACCGGGAAGTCTCGGAACAAAGCAAAGACGGAGGTTAGAAGGTTGCTTTTATTTAACACAATCCTATCTTCAATCATTCAAATCCTTATTTTCAGCCTGGTACCTATTATTTTTTACCTGGCAAGGGAAAAAAGAATTCAGGGATTTTTCCGTTATCTTGGCTTTTTTAAACCATCAAGTTTTGGTTTCCAGATGGGGATCATGAGTGCTCCCCTTTTAGTCATTATTGGTTTTGGGGCTGCCCTTTGGCCCGATTTTCGAGAAATTTTGATTTCTCCCGGAACCGTTGCTGGTGATTTCCGGGAATATAGCCCGGGGATTATTTTAGTTTTAAGCATTTTTTTTACAGCGGTATTTAAAACAGCCCTGGCAGAAGAGGTTTTTTTCCGGGGCTTTCTAGCCCGGGAGCTTATTAACCGTTTTGGTTTTGCCAATGGTAATGCCATCCAGGCCTTTATTTTCGGGATGGTTCATGTAATCCTGTTTCAATATACACAGGTTTTGCCGGAAATTCCAACTCTCTTAACTGCTGCAATTTTCCTGGGTTCAACTCTTGCTGGCTATATTATGGGATATTTGCAGATGCTTGCCGGAGGAGGAAGTATTATCCCTAACTGGATAGCCCATGGGTTAACCAACCTTACTGCTTTTTTAATTCTTGTTTTTTATTTTTAAACTTTGGAGGAAAAAGATGATCCCTGCAAGTGAAGCAGCCGGAAAATACATAGAGGAGTACTACCCCGATTGTCGTGCTGCGATTCTCGCAGGTAGTGTGGTCCGGGGGGAGGCAACTGCAACCTCTGACCTTGATCTCATTATTATTTCAGAATCTAATAAAGCCCCATACCGGGAAAGCCTGTACTGTTTTGGCTGGCCGATAGAGACTTTTGTGCATACAGAAATCTCCCTGTTTGAGTTTTCTCACAGTGACCTTAAACGCAGAAGGCCCAGTTTACCCAGGATGATTTGTGAAGGAGTAATCCTAAAAAACCAAAATGGCCTGGCAACCCACCTTAAGAACGAGGCCTTAAAAATGATGCAGAATGGGGTCAAACCTTTATCCCCCGTTGAATTAAAAAATTGCCGTTACAGGATAACAGATCTCCTTGATGACTTAATTGGTTCGGCAAATCCAGAACAGGATTTTTTCATTATCAATGAACTTGTTATGGAAATGGGCAACCTTATCCTGGTTGGAAACGGAGAATGGAAAGCCAAAGGCAAATGGATGGCCCGGAGTTTGAAAAATCTGGACGAAGACCTATACCGGGAATTAATGGGAGCTTTAAAAGCTTTTTATGCAGAGGGAAACAAAAAAAGGCTCCTCGGCTTTGTTGAAAGGGAATTAAAACGTTTCGGAGGACGCCTTTTTGCTGGATATAAAGTTGTTGAAGATTAAAAGAGCCGGTCATTTTGACCGGCTCTTTTGTTTAATAAGAAGCTATGTGGCTATCAGTTCGGGGCTCAGTCCCCCCGACAAGGACTCCATTTCTTTCTCGAAGAATTATCTGTCCGCGGCCAAAGGAACCCGTTTCCAGTCGAACTTCAATTTGATGCCCGCGATCCGCCAGAGCAAGAGCAATGTGTTCGGGGAAATCTTTTTCCACCGCAACCTTTTTACCCTCTATCCATTGCCAGCGGGGAGCGTCAAGGGCAGCTTGTGGATTAAGGTTTAGATCGATCATTTTCCGGACTACCTGCAAATGCCCCTGAGTTTGCATATATCCTCCCATAACCCCAAAAGGACCGACGGGTTGTTCGTCCCTGGTTAAAAACCCGGGGATAATTGTGTGGAAAGTTCTTTTTCCTCCGGCTAGAGCATTGGGATGATTATGGTCCAGTTGGAAGGAAAAACCCCGGTTTTGCATGCTGATTCCTGTTTCGGGAATAACCACTCCCGATCCAAAACCCATAAAATTGCTCTGAATAAAGGAAACCATGTTTCCATCGCCATCGGCAGCAGCAAGATAAACAGTTCCCCCTGCTGGGGGTTGACCGGGTTTTGGATCTAAAGCTCTGCGCCCAATTAGGCGGGACCTTTGTTCACAGTAGTCCCCCGATAATAGCCCTTCAGGGGTTACCTGCATATATTCTGGGTCAGTAATATGGGCCATCCCATCGGTCAGGGCCAGTTTTAGGGCTTCAATTTCTTTGTGGTAGAATTCATCAGGGGCAAAACCATCTTCATTCGCCACCTGGTCCAGAATTCCCAGGGCCATAAGGGCTACCATACCCTGACCATTGGGAGGTATTTCCCAGACCCGATAGCGCCCGTAATCTATCCCCAAAGGTTTAACCCATTGGGGGGAATAATCTTCCAGGTCATCCCCCCTTAAAAAGCCTCCAAATTGTTCTGAGGCGGCAACAATTTTCTCTGCCAACTCGCCTTCATAGAAGGATTTTCCATTGGTAGAAGCAATTTCCTCCAGGGTATTGGCCATATTCTTAGAACTCCAGATTTCTCCCGGATTAGGGGCTCTACCCCCTGGAGCAAAAGTAGAAAACCATTCTTTAAATTCCTCGTTTTTTAAGTTCTCAGAATAAACCCGGTAAGCACGGGCCCAGTTCCGAGCAAGAACAGGGGAGAGGGGA
>PUKG01000191.1 GCA_003550445.1 Halobacteroidaceae bacterium | reverse complement strand
TGGAGGCCATTAGTTTTATTGGAGTTCCGTCATAACCCGCCTCTTCGAGTAACTCTCTCGCTCTTTCGGGATTTGCCTGATTATAATAATCGATTCCTGCTTCACTAAACCAGGCTGATCCCTCGGGGAAAATACTTGGTGATAATGACCAGACGGCTTCGTCATCGTACCTGATGCGGGCTACTTCTTCAGCATTAGCAACTGCAAGAACGGCCTGCCTGATTAATGGGTCCGAGAGAAGTTCTGACCTGGCATTTACCATCAGGGCATCAAAACCCCTGGGCCCTGCCATCCAGGTATTTACATTGGGGTGTGCTTCCAGTCTCTGGTATTCAATTGTTGGAGCAAAGTCTGCCTGGTGGACAGACCCGGTTTCTACTGCAGCGGCCCTTACAGTGGAATCAGGGAAGGGAAGGAAAGTAATTCTATCAACATAGGCAACCTTTTCCCCTCCATAACCAGTAGCATCAAAGTCAACTGGAGAATATTCTTCAAAACGGGAGACCTGGATGTGCCGGCCTCGGATCCACTCATCGAGCTTGAAGGGACCGGTTCCGATTATTTGATCACCCATATCTTCTTCTCCAAATTCTTCAACCATCTCCTTGGGGTAGATATAAGCTCCCTGGTTGGGTATTGCAAGATTTAATAAAAATATTCCCATTGGTTCATACAATTCAAAAACAATTGTATAATCATCCTCAATCGTCAGTTCCTTTACATTGCCCAGAGTTCGCCCTCCAACTCCGGCAAGAGCAGCCCACCTTTCCAGGGAAGCTACTACATCATGGGCATCCATGGTGCTTTGATTGTGGAACTTCACATTCTCCCTTAACCAGATGGTATATTTTAAGCCATCATCGGAAACCTCATAATCTTTGGCAAGCATTGGGATAACTTTATACTCTTCATCCAGGGTAAAAAGGGTCTCCAGAATATGCCACCCAACATGGTACGAAATTGTCACCCCTGTTTGGTGAAGATCAAGAGAAGGGACAGATTCTGACTGCAAACCAACACGCAAGTGCCCACCAAAACGAGGTTCTTCAGCCAAAATATTTGCAGACCCGACAAGAATAAAAACCAGACAAAGGAATAAAACCATCGTTTTTTTGTTTATCATGCAAAAACCTCCTTTTTTTATCTCTCCTCATAACCAGCACCCAAAAGGGATTTACCTCTTTTGCTCACCTCCTGTATCTAAATTTTCTGAATTTCTAAACCGATAAATAATAACACTCCCAAAAAATCGTTTACGTTAAACCATTAAAGTATTTTTAATTATTCGCCATAAACAGGCCATCCACCTCCTTTTTTTTTATTACGAGAGCTGAAATTTAATTTGCTTTATTTTTATCCTTTTTACTCTTATTTTCTTTGCAATTCTGCTTGGATTTTTATAAAAAAACCTGAAAAATGGAAAAAATTTTTCCAGTAAAAAACTTTAATGGTAAAACTACCAGAGCAGGATTTTTTAATAAAAAACTTGATAGTCAAATTAAAAAGCAGAAATCCCACAACGGATTTCTGCTTTAATATAAAACATAAAATCATGAAAAAAAACTATTCTGTTTTCACTCCCGACCAAAAACCCCTTCTACTTTGATATATCTCAGGATAAAAATTAACCAAAGGACTGTCAATCCCGGAAAAACAAGTCTTTTTTATTTTTCTTTTCAACCTACTACCGGCTCCCAAATATTCCTTAAAACCCTTTCTTGCTTTGCCTGGGAACTTCTGTACTTTACGGTGGATGCTGCTTTATTCTTCTGGAAATAAAAGTTATTGCTTGTTTTGTTGTTTTTTCAATTCATTTATCTTTTCCCTTTAGTTAAAACCCATTTTTAAGCGGAAAAATATCTATGGGAGTATAATAACCCCTGGAAGCAACCTCAACTGCGATAAGGGGGAGATCATCTTCATCCCAGTATTGTCTGGGAATATGCCTGTAGTTGAATGGCTTCCCGTCTTCAGGATCAGGTTTTTCAGCAATAATTTTTCCCTCTTCAACCTCATAGTCAGGTAAATAAAGCAAAGCAGCAACATCTTTTTCATTCTCTTCATTTTCCGGCTCATAAAGGTGTATTACTCTGACCTCTTGGATATTTTCTCTCCATTCTTCGTCATCATCAAAAGTAATTTTTATTTCCTCGGCCCACCTTTCCACAATTATTCCGGGAGGTTCCAGAAAATCTTCTCTATCGCCATCAAAAAATAAATCGCACCCTCCGAGTATGGCCACAGAGAAGGCTATAAGAAAGAAAATTTGAAAGAATTTAACCTTCATTTTTCTTTACCCCCTTTTCTTTGCTAAACCTCAAGAAATAAATAGATTAGGGTCCTGAAAAACTCTAAAGCAAAAAAGAAAAATTCCTTTCAAAAACAATGGGAAACATTCCCTAGAGCTTCAAACAATTTTCCCTACTACTTTTTGACCTGCTCCCGTATACTCCGAAAGCAGGTCATTTTTTCAAGCCATTTCTTTAGCTATATTATATATCATTTCCAACCCTGGAAAAAGCTTTCTTTATACTTCTATTTCCCACCTCAAAGGCAAAAAAAGGGTTTTGGTTAATTTAAATTTCTCAACCTTAAAATCCCTGAACTCAATCCTCTATT
>PUKG01000249.1 GCA_003550445.1 Halobacteroidaceae bacterium | reverse complement strand
TTGAAATAAGAACCGGAGAGATTTACAGGGCTTCCGTGAGTTAGGTGCCCTCCATGGGAAAGATCCATGGTAAGCATTGTAGCTCCTACAGGAACTTTGGCGAAATAAACTCCTTGATTGGCCTGAGACCCTGAATGAGGTTGCACATTGGCGTGTTCTGCCCCAAATAAAGATTTTAGCCTTTCAATAGCCAGATTTTCTACCTTATCTACAACTTCACAACCTCCATAATAACGCCTGCCGGGATAACCTTCAGCATATTTGTTGGTTAAACAGGACCCGGCTGCTTCCATTATTGCTTTGGAAACAAAATTTTCTGAAGCAATCAGTTCAATATTACGTCTCTGCCTCTCTTCCTCTTCCCCAATTATAGCAAATACTTCCTGGTCAACACTTTTCAAATGCTCCAAAATAACTGCCTCCTTTTATTTTAATTAGTTAAGAAATAAATTTTTGTTCCCCTCACTCTATTCTTCATTTGATTTTTCTTTTTCCCTAAAAAAGAAACCATTCCCTTCCTGGAAACCGTCTTAGATAATTTGTTGCCAAAGTCAAGATAGCCCGAAGGTGAAAAACAATCAAACCCTAATACTTTTGCAAAAAATTATTCTTCATATTTCAAGAAACCTTATAGTAATTTTCCCTGTATATTATTCTGTTAACCTTCAAAAAAAAAATTAAATCTATAATAAAAGCATCTTGTATTTTCCTAGAGTTAATAAACTAGCTTGGATTAAAAGGTGGATAATCCTCTATAGATTCAACATTACTAAGGTTAACCCAAAAACCCTTCGCTATTTGGTCTCTCTCATTAATTAACCTGTGGGGGATATTGGCATTGTAGAAAATAGAATCCCCTTCGTTTAAAACTATCTTTTGCTCTTCATCCTTAAAGATTATCGTAATTTCCCCTTCCAAAACATAACCCATCTCTGCTCCATTATGGGTAGTAAAGCTGCGGTTAGTAGCGTTGGGTTGAAGAATAATCAAAACCCCATCACCGAAGCTATTTTTCGGCCATACAAAGCGCAAAATCCTCTCTCCCTCATTTACTACTTCAATTTGATCCTCACGGGGTAAGCATATCCAGTCTTTTTTTTCTTCTTCCTTCATAAAAAAGCTCGCAATGTGGATATTAAAGCATGTTGCTACTTTATCCAGCGCTTTAAGGGAAGGAACAGCTTTCCCGTTTTCAACCAAACTTAAAAAAGAAGTAGAAAGCCCGGTTGCATCCGCGAGTTCATTTAAACTCAATCCATATTTTATTCTTTCTTTTTTTATTTTTTCTCCAACTACTTTATATTTATCCTTCATGGCAACACCTCTCCCCTTAAGGTTTTGGTGCCCTCCTATTAACTCCTTAAAACAATAATAAGCCAATACTGATTTAAAGTCAAACGGACTCGTCTTTAGTTCCCTGAAAAAAATCCTCCATTGCTTTTACAAAAATCAAACCAACTGTTGCACCCGGATCCTGTTTGCCTCTTGCTTTTTCCCCATAGTAATGGGCTCGTCCAAATTTGGCGACCATACCCTTAGTCCTTTCAACTCCTTCTTCAGCAGATATCACAGCCTTTTGTAGAGCGCTATCCAAACTCTCCCCATTATTTAATCCTTCCTCCATGGTATTTATAAACGGGATTAAAGAATCAAGAATAGTTTTATCACCAAGTTTTGCCTTTCCTCTATGGGAAATTCCTTCAACCATAGCTTTTCCCATTACCAGGAGATCACCGGGTGATAATTCCTCTTTTTTTGTTACGGATTTTCCTGCATACATTAGACCAGAAGCAAAAAGTGTCCCCATAGTTGCTGCTGCTTCATGAGCCATTGCCATAGCACCAGTAAAAATAGCTTTTCCGATATCATTTCCCGAAAAATCAGCAATAGACCTGTTAAATGCTATAAAAGCTTTTTCCATGGTCAGGCCCAGGTCACCATCACCCATTGCTGCATCAAGTTCAATCAAATAACCTTTGTTTTTTCTAAATTCTTTTTCTACATGCAACATTAATTCCCTAAAATTTTCAATATTGAATCCCATAATCAACCTACCGCCTATCCTTCTGAATAAAAAATGGGGATTCAGCTGGAGCATCCAAAAGGTCTTTTAATTCTTCATCCAATTTGAAAAGTGTAATTGACATGCCCGCCATTTCCAGGGAGGTTGCAAATTCTCCAATATAATTTCGGTAAACTTTAATTCCCTTTTTTTCAAGGATTTTGTGTACCTGGCGATTAACTATATATAATTCTTCAGGGGGAGTAGCTCCCAAGCTGTTTATTAAAACTGCAACTTCCGAGTCACTTGAATAAGGTCCATCTGCTAAAATCTTTTCCAAAATAATCTCCGTAATTTCATCTGCAGTTTTTAAATTCCCTCTTTCAATTCCAGGTTCCCCGTGGATTCCCATTCCAATTTCCATTTCTTCATCACCAATCGAAAAGGTAGGTTTCCCAGCAGCAGGAATTGTGCAGGGAGAAAGGGCAACACCCATGGAACGGATATTATCAAGTGCTTTTTCAGTTTTACCAACTACAGTATTAAGATCCCAACCTTTTTCAGCGGCAGCACCAGCAATTTTGTAAGCAAAAAACAATCCGGCAACTCCCCTTCTTCTATCTTC
>PUKG01000136.1 GCA_003550445.1 Halobacteroidaceae bacterium | reverse complement strand
GTTGCTTCCGAATAAGCATAAAGGAGTTTTGCCCCATGTCTAATAACCCCGCCATACTCCTGCTCCGTTCCAGGTAAATACCCGGGAACATCAACAAAAGTCACAAGGGGAATGTTGAAAGAATCGCAAAAGCGAATAAAGCGAGAAGCTTTATCAGATGAATCAATATCTAAAACCCCACCTTTTTCTTTTGGTTGGTTGGCCACTATTCCCACAGACCTTCCTCCCAGGCGGGCAAAGCCAACAACAATATTTGTGGCAAAATAAGGGTGGACTTCAAAGAAGTTTCCTCCATCAACAATAAGCTTGATTACTTCTTTCATATCATAAAGCCGTTTAGGATCCTCAGGGATTAAATCTTCAATCCCTTCTGGCCCCGGGGCAATTGGTTCTTCTGTTGGAAGTTCTGGGGCACTCTCCATATTATTCGGGGGAAGGTAACTTAAAAGTTCCCTGATTGATTGTAAACAGGATTCCTCATCGGGATGGGCAAAGTGAGCCACACCGCTAAGCTGGTTATGGGTAGCAGCACCTCCAAGTTCTTCAGGGGTTACCTCCTGTCCGGTTACCGCTTTAACTACCTGTGGTCCGGTTATAAACATTTGACTGATTCCCTCAACCATAAAGGTAAAATCCATTAAAGCCGGAGAATATACTGCTCCCCCAGCACAGGGCCCCATTATGGCAGCAATTTGAGGGACAACTCCTGAAGCCTGGGTATTACGAAAGAATATATCACCATAACCATCTAAAGCGTCTACCCCCTCTTGAATCCTGGCTCCACCAGAATCATTAAGCCCAATTATCGGTGCTCCATTTTCCAGGGCAAGATCCATTATTTTTACAATTTTCTTGGCATGGGCTTCTCCAAGAGTTCCCCCCATGGCAGTAAAGTCCTGGGCAAAAACAAAAACAAGTTTCCCATCAATGGTTCCCGAACCTGTAACGACCCCTTCACCCGGAACCTCTTTGCCTGCCATTCCAAGATCCGTTGACCGGTGAGATGTAAACATATTAATCTCCAAAAAGGAATCAGGATCAAGAAGTTTTTCCAAACGTTCCCGGGCTGTTAATTTACCCTTTTCATGCTGGGATTTTATTTTTTCAGCACCCCCGCCAAGTCTTGTTCTTTCTTTTAGTGATTGCAGGGATTCTCCTTTTTTTTCTCTCATAGTCACTCTCCTCTATTCATGCTGGCATAATTCTAAAAGAACACCCTGGGTTTCTTTGGGATGAACAAATGCAATTAATGCCCCTCCTGCTCCGGGTACTGGTTCTTCATTGATGAGCCGAACCCCCTGGTTTTTCAACTTTTCCAATTCTGTTTTAACATCCTTAACCGAAACAGCAAGGTGGTGAATACCACTCCCCTTTTTATCAAGGAATTTTTGTATGGGGCTTTCTGGATCGGTTGGTTCCAGGAGTTCAATTTTACTCTCCCCAAGGGGTAACATGGCTACCCTTACTTTTTGGGAAGGAACTTCTTCAATATTTTTCACTTCCAGGCCAAGAAGTTGGTACACCTTTGCAGCTTCCTGGATATCAGAAACTGCAACTCCAATATGGTCGATATGCATTTCATTCACTCCCTGAAATTATTTTTTTTGCCCAGAAGGCAGGAGATTTTTCCCGCTTATTTATTGAACTAATGGCTTGTTCCCATTTCTCGGTCCCCAAAAGGGGTTTTAAAAACAAATCCTGATAGCGGGCCTGTAAATGCATTTTTAAAGCCATCTCTGTTCTCATTCTTTCTTTTCTTTCTTTCTGCCCCGAAGTTTCAATATATTCCTGGTGTTTTTCCAAAAAACTCATTAATTCTTCAAGATTTTTCCCCTGGCTGGCGATCAGCTTTAGAACAACAGGAACCCTGTTTTCGTCGTCATTTTTTCCTGAAAGCATACTCTGTAACAAACCGGCAAGAGTTTCTGCTCCTTCCAGGTCGGCTTTATTAACAACAAAAACATCTCCGATTTCGAGTAAACCCGCTTTAATCGTTTGAACATCATCCCCCGTTCCAGGCATCAATATTACCGCAACAGTATCAGCAAGGGAAACAATGTCGGTTTCTGATTGTCCAACCCCTACTGTTTCAACAACGATTCTATCCACACCAAAAGCCTGGAAAAGAGAAACAGCATCCATAATTGCCGGGCTCAACCCTCCCAGGGCTCCCCGAGAAGCCATGCTCCTAATGAATATTCCCTCTCTTCCCGCCAGATCCATCATTCTTACCCTATCGCCAAGGATTGCTCCTCCAGAAAAAGGGCTGGTTGGATCGACAGCAATAACACCAACCTTTTCCCGCCGTTGGGCAAGTTTATCAACCAGGAAATTGGTTATAGTGCTTTTCCCCACCCCCGGGGCGCCTGTTAATCCCCAAATTGGACAGGGTTTTACTTCGGGATAAATCAGGTCCAGCAGTTCCTGGTACCCTTCTTTCCTATTTTCCACCAGGGTTAAACCCCTGGCAAGAGCCCTTTCTTCGCCCTTGACAATACCCTGGGCCAGTTCCTTAATCTTTTCACCCATTTACCTTTTCCTTTATATATGAAACTATTTTCTCCGTTGAAGTACCCGGGGAAAAAATGCGATCAAAACCAGCATCCTCAAGTTGTTTTCGGTCTTTTTCGGGAATAATCCCTCCCCCAATTAAGAGGATTTCTTCATGCCCTTTTTCTTTAAGTAGACTGGCTACTTTCTGGAAAAGATGGTTATGAGCTCCCGAAAGGCTGCTCAATCCAACTACCTGGACATCTTCCTGGATAGCGGCGGAAACAATTTGTTCTGGAGTTCTACGAAGCCCGGTATAAATTACTTCCATCCCGGCATCACGGAGAGCCTGAGCTACAACTTTGGCTCCGCGATCATGGCCATCAAGGCCCGGTTTGGCAATTAATACTCTTATCTGGTTCTCAGCCATATTTTTTCCTCCTAACCTTAAAATGTTGGAGCCTGATATTCCCCATAAATTGAACGCAGAACACCACATATTTCCCCTAAAGTTGCATAGGCTTTTACTGCTTCTACTATTGCTGGCATTAAATTTTCGTTTTCTTCCGCTGTTTTCTTCATCTGCTCCAACGATTTCTTTACTTTTTCCTCATCCCGGTTTTGTTTTACATCTTTTAGTTTTTTAATCTGTTCTTTTTCCATCTGGGGGTCTACTTCCAGCAGGTCGGCGGGTGGTTCTTCTTCCTGGGCAAATTTATTTACTCCAACAACTATGTCTTCTTCTTTTTCAATTCTTTTTTGCATCTCATAGGCATTTTTCTGAATTTCCCTCTGGACATATCCTTTTTCAATTGCTTTTACCATTCCACCCATTTCTTCAATTTTTTCCAGGTACTCCTCCACTCTTTTTTCCATATCCTCAGTTAAACTCTCTAAATAATATGAGCCTCCAAGGGGATCAACAGTCGAGGTTGCACCACTCTCGTGGGCAATAATTTGTTGAGTCCTGAGGGCTATACGAACAGACTCTTCGCTGGGTAAAGCCCAGGCTTCATCATACGAGTTAGTATGTAGGGATTGAGTCCCTCCCAGAACAGCAGCCAGAGCTTGAATTGTAACCCTAACAATATTGTTCTGAGCCTGTTGGGCGGTTAGAGAAGCTCCTGCTGTTTGGGTGTGGAATCTTAGCATTTTGCTCTTGGGGTTTTCAGCCCCAAATTTTTCTTCCATTATTTTTGCCCAAAGTCGGCGAGCGGCCCGGAATTTTGCCACCTCTTCCAGCAGATTCATCTGGGCATTAAAGAAGAAGGATAACCTTGGGGCAAACTCATCAATTTTCAACCCTGCTTCCAGTGCAGCTTCTACATAAGCAATCCCGTCGGCCAGGGTGAAGGCCAATTCTTGAACAGCATTTGCTCCAGCTTCCCGGATATGGTAACCGGAAATACTAATGGTATTCCAGTTTGGTAATTCTTTGGAACAAAAAGCAAAAATGTCTGTGATCAAGCGCAAGGAGGGAGCGGGTGGGAAAATATAGGTACCCCTGGCAAAATACTCTTTTAAAATGTCATTTTGAATTGTTCCTTTAAGTTTGTCGGCTGAAACCCCCTGCTTTTCGGCAAGAGCAATATACATTGCCAATAAAACTGCGGCCGGGGAGTTAATTGTCATGGAGGTACTGACTTTGTCAAGGGGAATCTGGTCAAAAAGGACCTCCATGTCTGCCAGAGAATCAATTGGGACACCTACCTTTCCGACCTCACCGTCGGCAAGGATGTGATCAGAATCCAACCCAATTTGCGTCGGCAAGTCAAAGGCAACGGATAACCCTGTCTGCCCCTGATCTAAAAGGTACCTGTAACGGCGGTTGGATTCCTCTGCACTGGCAAAACCAGCGTACTGGCGCATTGTCCAGGGACGACCCCTGTACATGGTTGGGTATACCCCCCTGACAAAGGGGTATTCTCCGGGGAAACCAGTTTTTTCGAGGAATTTATCATCGGAAAAATCTAAGGGAGTGTAAACTTCCTTTACTGGTTCCCTGTAGGATGTATACGCTTCGTTCCAGCCTCTCTGCTGAAACTTAGCAAAAGGACCTTCCCGCCATTTTTTTAGGATTTCCTGAATTTTTTCCTGCCGGTCTTTGTCCTTCATTCCTCTTCCTCCTCTTTGCCTTTAATTTTAAACTGGTTTAAATTGTTGGCCAGCTCTTCTCCCAGTTCCAGTGCTTTTTTGTTCAATTCTTCTGTTCCTTTTGGAACTCTCTCCAGGATTATGGTTTTTAACTTTTCTGTTTCTACTACTTCATGAAGTTTGTTAAAAAGGGCAAGAGAAACAACATTTACCACCATTCTGGTCCCCAATTTTTCCTGGGTCAACCTTTGAATGGGAACAGCATAGGTTGGACCTCCTCTGGGAGAAATATCAACTCTCTCATCTACTACCATAGTTCCATATTCTTTTAAATCTCGATTATATTTATTATATGCTTCCTGGGTTAATGCAAGGAGAAAATCGGGTTTATTTACCTGGGGGTAATCAATTTCCTCATCAGAAATTATTACTTCCGCCTTACTTGCCCCTCCCCTTGCTTCAGGTCCATAAGACTGGGTTTGAATAACCTCTTTATCGGTAAAACGGACAACCGCTTCGGAAAGGATAATTCCAGCAAGAATTAGCCCCTGTCCACCTGCACCACTAAGCCTTATCTCATACCTGGCCATTATTTCTTACCCCCCTGAACACTGGCAATTAACTTATCATAACGAACTGTATACTCTTCCTCATCACGTTCTGTAAAAATCCCAGTGATAATTTTCCCTTTTAATTCTTCGGGATCTAAATCCTTTGCCTTTTTTATGTCAATGGAGTTTTCTTTTTGCCATTCCAACATCTCCAGCGGGGTTTTTAGTTTATTCCGGCGCCCATAATAAGTTGGACACTGGCTGATTGCTTCCAGGTAAGAAAAACCTTTTTTAGAAAAAGCTTTTTCCATATAGGAATCCAATTTCGGCAGATGGTATACAGTTCCCCTTGCAACAAAGTTTGCTCCCGCAGACTTTGTCAGTTCGCAAAGGTCAAAAGGAGGTTCAATATTTCCAAAGGGAGAGGTTGTCGCCATTGAACCTTCGGGGGTCATCGGTGAATACTGCCCGCTTGTCATTCCATAAATCTGATTATTAAATAGAACCACATTTATCCCAATATTACGCCTGCAGGCATGGATAAGGTGATTTCCACCAATTGCTGCCCCGTCCCCATCCCCTGTAATTACAATTACATGCAATTCGGGATTGGCCAGTTTTACTCCTGTGGCAAAGGCAATAGGGCGGCCGTGAACTGTATGCAGTGTATTAAAGTTCAGGTAGCCAGCAGCCCGGGAAGAACAACCAATTCCCGAGACCACAACAACCTTTTTGGGATCCCACCCCAGTTTATCTACTCCTTTGGCGATACTCATCATTACAGAACCATGTCCACAACCTGGGCACCAGATATGGGGTAGTTTTTCTACACGAAAATATTTTTCCAGTTCCATCTAATTTACCCCCTCCAGTTTAGCCAGAATCTGTTCGGGAGTAATAAGGACTCCATCTGCTCTATTTGCACCTCGAATGGGAATCCTCTTATCCATTACTCTCTCAACCTCACCGATTAACTGGCCTTTATTCATTTCAGCTACAACAATATTGTTTTTATCATGGCCAGCCTGGGTAACAATTTCCTCAGGAAACGGCCATATTGTTTTCAATATTAAAAGTCCAACTAAAAGTCCTTTTTCCCTTGCTTTTCTCCAGGCAGCCTTTGCTGAGCGCGCTGAAGCCCCATAACTGATTATTAGTTGATTTGCCTGGCGCAAACCATAGGACTCGTAAAGAAAAAGGGTTTCCTTGTATTTATCAATTTTTTCATGAAGTCGATTTAAAAGCCTATCTGTAACCTCGGGCCTGTTGGAGGGAAAACCAGTTTCATCATGGTAAAGGCCCGTCGTGTGAAATCGGTAGCCCCCTCCATAAGGAGGAAGTGGGGGAATTAAATCTTCATCGGTAATTTCATAAGGTTGGAAGGTCTCGGGATCCCCGTGGGGTTGTTTTCTACTTGAAATTACCATTTCTTCACGACCAGGGAGCCTTACCCTTTCCCTCAAGTGCCCGATTGTTTCATCCAGTAAGACAATTACTGGGGTCCTAAACCTTTCTGCCCAGTTAACAGCCTGGAAACTCAACAAATAAGCATCTGTTACTGAGCTCGGACATAAAACAAGGGCAGGATGATCTCCATGAGTTCCCCAGCGGGCCTGCATTACATCTCCCTGGGCAGGTGAGGTGGGTAGGCCTGTACTTGGGCCAGCTCTCTGAACATTCATTATTACACAGGGAGCTTCAACCATAGTTGCAAACCCGATAATTTCCTGTTTCAAAGAAAAACCGGGGCCACTTGTTGCAGTTACTGCTTTCTGCCCCGCAAGAGAAGCTCCGACAACTGCAGCCATACTGGCGATCTCGTCTTCCATCTGGATAAATTTCCCCCCCAGGGGAGGTAATTTTGCAGCAAAATCTTCAGCAATTTCCGAGGAAGGAGTAATAGGATACCCGGCATAGAAGCGAACTCCTGCATCAAGAGCCCCTTCCACACAGGCTTCATTTCCCTGCATCAACTTAACCCTCTCAGTCATTATTCTCAATCACCTCAACTTTTATGGCATAATCGGGACATCGGAGAACACATTGATTGCAAGCAATACAATTTTCCGGGTCCTTTACTTCCATTTTCCCATCTCCTCTGAGTCCCAGGATCTTCTTCGGGCAAAAATTAGCACAAATTTCGCAGCCCTTACACCAGGGTTCATTGATGTAAACTTTCCCTTTTTTTGGCACCCTTCACACCTCTTTCACTTCAACTTTTGCAATCATTTATAAAATTTTTACAAAAAAAGAAGAACTCCTTCATTAATTCCCTAAAAAGTATACATAAAATAGAAAGAGCCAAAAGGCTCTTTTATTTGATTTCACGGCGAAGTTTTTGTACCTCGTCAAGTATTCTATTGGCTAGTTCCACTTTTTCCATTACGGGCAGGCTTTCATGGGATTCTGGAAAAACAAGGGTAGCCTGGTTCGTGTCCACTCCAAAACCGGATCCCTCAATGGAAACATCGTTGGCGACAACAAAGTCCAGTTGCTTTCTTTTTAATTTTTCCTGGGCATTGGTAACAATGTTTTCAGTTTCTGCTGCAAATCCGACGAAGATCCTGTCTCCTTTTTTTCGACCAATCGTCTCCAGGATATCCTCATTACGTTCGAGGGATAAAACCATTTCTTGTTTTTCTTCTTTTTTAACCTTCATTTTGGAGGTTTCAACCGGCCTAAAATCCATAGGAGCAGCCGCTTTTATTATCACATCCTGATTCAAACACCTTTCAAGAACAGCTTCCAGCATTTCACCGGTGGTAGTAACTGCAACGAATTCATTTAAACCCAGAGGAGGTTTTAGGTATGTGGGCCCTGAAATGAGGGTTACCTGAGCTCCCCGACGCAAGGCAGCCTGAGCAATAGCAAAACCCATTTTCCCTGTAGAGGGATTGGTTAAAACTCGGACTGGGTCAATAAATTCCTGGGTGGGGCCTGCTGTAACCAGCAAACGCATCCCGGGAAGATCTTTTGGGGTCAGCGTCCTTATAACTTCCTCAATTATTCGCTCGTTATCTGCAAGCCTTCCTTTGCCAGAAGTCCCCTCTGCAAGACGGCCTGTATCGGGTTCAATGAAGGAATAATCCATTTCCAGTAAACGTCTCATGTTTTCCTGAAAAATGGGATTCTCAAACATTTTTGTGTTCATTGCAGGAGCAAAGACAACCGGGGCATTTGTGGCAGAAATAGTGGTTGTAAGGAGATCATCAGCAATCCCGCTGGCAACTTTCCCAATTAAATTATAGGTTGCAGGGGCTATAAGAATTAAATCTGCTTCTGTAGCAAGGTCAATATGTTGAATATTCCAGTTCGCAGGTTCGGAAAACATCTCAGTGGCTACCGGTTGATGGGTAATACTTTGAAAGGTAATAGGCCGAACCAGTTCACAGGCAGCTTTTGTCATTATAACCCTGACTTTTGCCCCTTGTTTTACCATCCTGCTTGCAATGTCCACCGCTTTATAAGCAGCAATACCTCCGCTGACGCCAATAACAATCGTCTTGCCCTGGAGCAATGTTTCCCCTCCTCAATTATTTAATGCTGTCCACCTTTTTCCGGATATAATTTACCTTTCCTGCTATTATCTCGTTCATTGCAATTGTAACAGGTTTATTTGTACTTGAATAATCAATCAAGGGATGGGCCCCTTCATTTAACTTTCTGGCTCTTTTGGCAGCAGCGATAACAAGGGTATAAGGGCTATCAACTTTTTGCATTAATTTTTCGTGGCTTAAACGTTTGTTTATTGCCAATCTTTAACTACTCCCTTCTTCCTGACAAATAATTTTCCTTATTTGATCCACGGCTTTTTGTAACCGATCATTCACAACAACATAATTAAAACCTTTTTTTTCTTCAATTTCCCTTAGAGCATTTTGCAATCGGGTTTTCTTTTCCCCGCAGGAATCAGTGCCCCTTTTATCAAGACGTCGGGCAAGCTCTTCCAGACTGGGTGGGGCCAGGAAAATAAAAACACCTGACGGGCACTTTTCCTTAATCTGCTTGGCTCCCTGAACATCGATATCCAAAATAATATGGTTACCTGACTGAATTGTTTTCTCAACAAAATCCCGGGGAGTCCCATAAAGGTGATTATGAACCTTTGCCCATTCCAGGTAACGATTCTCTTCAATACCTTTTTTGAATTCCTCGGGCTTCAGGAAAAAGTAATCCCTTCCGTGAATTTCCCCCGGCCGGGGAGCCCTGGTGGTTGCAGATACTGAAAATACAATGTCTTTTTTTTGCCGCAAGAGCTCCTTCAAAACGGTTCCTTTCCCCACTCCAGAAGGACCGGAAAGGACAAAAAGTTTTCCTTCTTTCATTTTACAGTGGTGCTTCTTTGTCCACCAGGCGATGAGAAACAGTTTCGGGCTGAACGGCACTTAAAATAATGTGGTCTGAATCGGTAATAACAACAGCCCTGGTCCGACGACCATAAGTAGCATCAACCAAGCGCCCTTGTTCCCTTGCCTCTTGAATAATTCTTTTAATGGGGGCAGATTCGGGGCTAACAATTGCGATAATCCTGTTAGCAGCAACAATATTTCCAAAACCGATATTAATAAGTTTGATATCCATTTTTTTCCCTCCTGTTTTTCTAAAGGATATTTTGGACCTGCTCTCTAATCTTTTCAACCCAGCTTTTCAACTCAATCACCCTGAAAAGAACCTCGCGGTTATTGATCTTGGAACCGATGGTGTTTACTTCTCTAAGCATCTCCTGGGCGATAAAATCCAGCTTTTTCCCAACAGCATTATCTTCTTCCAAAGCAATTTTCAGGTGCTCAAGATGACTCTCAATACGAACTATTTCCTCCTGAATATCGCTGCGCTCTGCTAACACCCCCGCTTCCATTAATATTCTTTCTTCTCCGTAATCATTTTCCTCTAAAAATTTTTCTAATTTGCTTTTTAGCTTATGATAATGTTCTTTCTGGATTTCGGGCAATACTCCTTTTATATTTTGAACCATTTCCGCAATTTTTTTCGCGTATTCTTCTATTTCCTTTTTCAGCGTCTCTCCTTCTCTTTCCTGCATGAAAATTAATTGGTCCAGGGCCTGCTTTAGAGATTCCTGGAAAACATCTATGGTTTCTTCCAGTTCAGGAGTTTTCTTCTGTCTTAATACTCCCGGAAGAGATAATTTGAATTCTTCGCTGACCATTCCCTTGCCAACTGCATTGATAATTGCCTGATTATAGGCCTGGAGGAGATTCTGATCAAGACTAATTTCGGGAATTTCCCCTTCCTCAACCTCGACGTTAATATTCAAATCAATCCTGCCCCTGGAAACCCTTTCTTTGACAACTGACCGAACAAGAGGGTCCAGAGATGAATACTCTCCTGGAAGGTAGATATTCAGGGAAAGATTGCGATGGTTTACACTCTTTATTTCCGTTTCAAAAATCCAATTTCCTTTTTTTGCTACTCCGGTTCCATAGCCGGTCATACTTCTCATATTCCCACTCCTCCTCTTCATTCCCCTAAATAATACCATACTCGAAAGCTTGTTTCAATAACAACTGTAGGGTTTTTGCAGTTAAGGATTTATTTTGGTGGCCAAGAGACTAGAAGTAAATCCCTTCTTGACTATACCCCCTATAATAGTAAATAATAGCATATAAAGGATAAGGTCTCAGGAAGGAGTATTTCTATGGACGGTGTAATGCTTTTTAAAATAAGGGAAGAACTGGAAAGAGAATTAACAACCTGTTATGTTAATAAAATTTATCAGCCCCATCCCCAGGTGGTTCATATCGATTTCCGATGTAAACAAAGGAATAAAAACCTTTTTGTTTTTTTATCTCCTTCTGACCAGGGAATTTTCCTCGCAGATTATCAAATGGGTAATCCGCCCAAACCCCCCGTTTTTACTATGTTACTTCGAAAATATTTACAGGGAATGCAGTTGGAGGAAATAAAGCAAAGAGGATTAGACAGAATTCTCACTTTTCGCTTCGGTTCTTATGAACTAATAATTGAGTTAATGGGGCGCCACTCCAACATAGCTCTGGTAAAAGAAGGAAAAGTCCTTGGGGTTTTAAAACCTCAGGGAGAAGGAAGCCAGCGACCAATTAATGCCGGACTACCTTATAATCCCCCGCCCGCCCAAGGAAAATTTGATCCAGGAGAAGTTCCCTGGGAAGACATCCTAAATGGGGGAACAAATAAAAAAAGCTGGAGATTAATTTTTGATAACATTGAAGGGGTTGGTCCAAAAACAGCCAGGGACCTTATAGTTCGGGCCGGCCTGGACCCAGAAAAACAAGCAGAAGATCTTGATACCTCCCAATTAGAAAAAATTAAACAATCGGTCTCCTGGCTGGAAAATTTCCTTTACAATTCCCCACCAAACCCTACAGCCCTTTATGAAAAAGAAGAATTATTTGAAATATTTCCCTTTGAGCCCGTTGGTTGGCCTAACCTAGAACAGGAAAGCTTCGACAATTTATCCGAACTTCTTCAATCAACGGTAATAAAAAGTTGGGAAAAAAACCAGCTACAGGGAAAAAAGAATCAAATGCAAAAAGTTGTCAATAAAGAATTGAAGAAAAAAGAGAGAAAGCTCCAAAAGCTTCAGGAGGATCTCCGAGAAGCCCGTGGAAGTGAGGCATTGAAAATCAAAGGAGAACTTTTAACGGCTTACGCCCATAAAGTAAAAAAAGGAGAACAGGTAGTGGAGCTTCCTAACTACTACAAGGATAATTCTCCCCTGGAAATTAAATTACAACCCGAACTATCCCCTCATGCAAACGCCCAGAGGTATTTTAAAAAATATCATAAAAAGAAAAAAGCCCTTAAACACCTGAAAAGGCAAATTGCCCTCACTCAAAGGGAAGCACGATATCTGGACGAAGCAAATCACTACCTGGAAGAAGCTGATACTTTGAAGGATGTCTTTGACCTGGAGGAAGAGTTCAGGGAAGCGGGCATAATTCCTGTTCGCAAGAAAAAAACGGGCCTTGATATAAAAAGCAGCCCCCGCCAGTTTAAAACCTCCGACGGGCGGATAATCCTGGTGGGAAGGAACAACCGCCAGAACGAAGAGTTATTTCGCAAGGCAAAAGACCACGATTTATGGTTCCACACAAGAGAAATCCCCGG
>PUKG01000092.1 GCA_003550445.1 Halobacteroidaceae bacterium | reverse complement strand
TTTTTATCTGGGGAAAAAGGCAGAGGAGCTGGGTTTTGTAAGAGATACATTAGAAAAGGTTACGAGAATCGCAGATATTCTAGAGTTTCTAAACACAAACCCAGCCCTAAAAGATAGTCTTGCTTTAAAAGGTGGAACAGCCATTAATCTAACCATTTTTGATTTGCCTCGTCTTTCCGTAGATATAGATTTGGATTATCTAATTACAAACACCAGAGAAGAGATGCTTGAAAGCCGGGAAGTTATTAACAGGATGATTGAGCGTTTTATGGTGTCCCAGGGTTACACAAAAAACCCAAAGACCAAAAATCCACATAGCGTGGATTCCTGGGTCTATGACTATATTGGGGCAAGTGGGAATAGAGATAATATCAAGATTGAAATCAACTACTCCCTTCGTTCCCATTTACTTGAACCAGAAGAACGATCAATTACCACGAAACATTTTTCAGGTGAATATAAGGTTAAATCCTTATCTCCAATTGAGATATACGGAAGTAAAATAAATGCATTACTAAGCAGAGCTGAGGCTAGGGATCTTTATGATGTTAGAAACATGATCTGCTTTGGACTCTTTAACGAATCAGAAAAGGAAATGCTAAGAAAAAGCGTCATCTTTTATGCTGCAATATCGGCTAAAGAAATTAACAAAACTTTTGATCTTATAGCGGTTGACTCAATTTCCCAACGGAAGATAAAAACGGAATTGCGCCCTGTGATAAAAAGGAAGGATGATTTTGATTTGGAGTCAGGGAAGAAACTTGTAAAAGATTACATCTGTAATTTAATGGTGCTTGATAAGAAAGAAAAAGAATTCCTGGAAAAGTTCGAAAATGGTGAATACATTCCCCAACTTTTGTTTGAAGATAAAGAGATTCTGGATAGGATAAAGAATCATCCAATGGCAATTTGGAAAACCAGAAAAATAGTGGGTAAGGGGTAACTTCCCCCATTACATAACCTTGGTTTGATCAGATAAATTCCCAAAATGAAGGGCTACTTATTAATACCGAAGAAAAAGAAGATTGGAAAAAGGTACTGCTAAACCGACTTCAATAAAAAAATAATAACCAAGATTTTGAGATGAAATTGATCTCTAAGTTTCTTTAAGAATTAAAAAATTTTTAAGGTTGAGCCAGGCCCGGTAAAGCATTGTTGCTTTGCCCGGGCTTTTTAATTTTCGCCAAACTCACATTTCCTGAAAATGGCTTTTTCCCTACTCGAATGGTTATATTACACCTAGGTTATAAAAACTGGATCCCTTTTAATTAACCTATTGGGTAGGTAGTTATAATTAATATTAAAGTTTTTCAAGAGCAGGGACCTTTCCAAATGAAAAATTTAGCTTTTCCCTAAAAGGTATATTTACCTTTTTT
Source organism: Halobacteroidaceae bacterium (assembly GCA_003550445.1). GTDB lineage: Bacteria > Bacillota > Halanaerobiia > B1SED10-174 > B1SED10-174 > T1SED10-26. The sequence goes on along the minus strand of PUKG01000092.1, from coordinate 1,254 downwards.
CAGTCGCAGATTATAAGAAGTATCCCCTGTGCAATTTTTTGTAACAAAAAAGGGAGCAAATGGTTCTGCTCCCTTTTTATAAACTTAGTAATTACATGTTTTCTGCAAAGAAAACATTTCTACCTCCATAGTCATCATTTCCATGTTTATTTTCCCCGTAGGTATTGTGTTCCTCATCTTCAGGGGGGCAATTAAACCGATTCCAAAGGGCCCCTCCTCTGCCATATATAGGAACTTCTCCTGATTCTACAACATAAAGCCCTCCCCCAAATTGGTCTGCCATGTTAAAACTAATAGTATTTCCATATATAGTAGCCTCAACAATATTTCCAATATAGATGCCGCCACCGCAGGAGGAACCCTCATCTTGTGCTGAATTACCATCAATTATATTGTTTCTTATAAGTACTATTGCATCATCTGGGTTTCCATGGCCCCGAAGGTAAATACCACCACCCGAGTTTTTCGCCGTGTTATATTTTATTTCATTCCCATCTATTGTTACATCTCCTTCTCTTATGAGAATACCCCCGCCACCAAATTGGGTTCGAGTGGAGGTATTGTTAGTTACTTCATTGTCCAGGATCTCAACGAGAGAATCAATTGCTGCTATTCCCCCGCCGATTTCCCCCTGGTTATGGCTGATTTGATTTTCTTTTATCGAAATAGTGGATTCTTCATCAATAAAAATTGCACCATAATTTTCTCCAATGTTATCGGTGATTTCATTTTCTTTTATTTCCCCGGTAGATTCGCTTCTTATGCTAATGGCTCCAGCAGAAGTTCCCTCATTGTCAAAAATTTGGTTGTGAGTTATGATAACATCTGAACCCCTAACAGTGATTCCCCCGACTCCATTATCCGTGGTGTTATTTTTAATTATGTTATCCTGGATTAAAGCTGAACAGTTGCTGTTGGTGGAAACACCGATTGCTATGACACCAACTCCATCCACATGGTCCCGGAATGTATTTTCTTTTATAGTAACCTCAGATTCGTTTACAACATAAAGTGCAGTAGATCCCCTGCTGGAAGTAGCTATATTAGCCTCAAATAAGTTTCTTTTAAAAGTAGGATTGGCTTCATTTGTAACAAGTGCGCCTCCTCCACGAGAAGCAGTATTTTCCAAAATTAAGTTGCCCTTGATAGTGGGGGAAGAGCCGTCAATAATAAAGCCACCCCCGTAATGGGAGTTAGACCCGCCAGTTATGGTGAACCCTTCCAGCACAGCCTCATCTGTTTCATTATTTGCAA
>PUKG01000252.1 GCA_003550445.1 Halobacteroidaceae bacterium | reverse complement strand
TTAAAATTATGAAAATCCCTTCCAGCAGCACCCATAATTAGAACTTTTTGTTTCATTTAAGTCCCTCCTCAATTAATAATATTGATAAACTGCCCACACTCGGGACAGGTGTTTCCTTTACAAAGATCAATTGAAACTCCAAAATCCCTTTTGATCACTATATATCCGCACTGGGGACAATAAGTATGCTGATAACGGGGATCAGCAATATTTCCCAGGTAAACATATGATAGTTTTTCCCCGGCCAGGTGATAAAGTTCTTCCAGCCTTTCCATACTGGGGGGAGGGGTAGAAAACTTATAAGCTGGAAAGTAACGGGAAAGATGGAAGGGGGTTTCGGGCCCCAGTTTGTCAGAAATCCAATCTACCAGCCGCCCAATTTCTGCATTACTTTCATTAACTCCAGGAATAACTAAAGTAGTAACCTCCACGTGACAATACCGGGAAAAAAGAATGGAATTTTTGAGGACTCGGTTCAGGTTTCCCCCACAGTAACGGAAATAAGTTCCAGTTGAAAAGGTTTTTATGTCAATATTAACAGCATCTATATATGGAAGAATTTCTTCCAGGGGTTCAGGGTTGATATACCCATTTGTAACCAGGACAGTTTTTTGGCCTTTCTCTTTAAGCCTGGGAAGAAGGTCCCTGACAAACTCATACCACATTAAAGGCTCTGCATACGTAAAGGCCAGACCAATATTGTCCGGCCTCTGCACCCTGGAAAGAAGGTCCCCCCTTGTTATTTCCTGGGTTGGAGCCTTTCCCCGCGCTAAAGCCCAGTTCTGGCAAAACCCACAGTGGAAATTACAACCAAAAGTTCCGGCAGATAAAATGTAATTTCCAGGGTAAAAATGGTAGAGGGGCTTTTTTTCAATGGGATCCAGGGCAAGAGCTGCAATTGTGCCGTAGTTTAAGGCAACTACCTTCTCTCCAATATTTTTTCGGACCCCACAAAGCCCTATTGCCCCTGTATCCAGGAAGCAGGAATGAGGACATAATTCACAGCGGAAACCATAATCCTCTCGTTTATAGTAAGCACCTTCCTGCACCAACTTTTCCCCCCAACACTATTATATTCCATCTAATTGCCCAACTTCCTGCCATAAAACTGAAAAATATTCACTCCTGTATAAATCTTTCCACCCTGAACCTTTTCAGCAATACTTCAGAATTTCCTCCGATACCCGCTTTCATTTTTGCAATTTCAATCTGCTCCTCCACAGAATCTATTCCCTCAAGATCCGGCAATAAAACTCCCTTCTGTTCTCCCCTCTCAACAATTACTCCAAATTTTTTGTGATCTAACTGGTCAATACTTTCAACAGGTTCTGGAGGGTGCATAACATCCACAGAAAAGTTCAGGTTCTCAAGTTCATCCTCTCTTACCGCCGGAAAACGGGGATCCTTAAAAGCTGACTGGATAGCATTCCTTATAATTTCTAGGGCCAGGTTTTCCTGGGTTGGTTCGAGTGTCCCAATACAACCCCGTAAAGAACCATCGGGTTTTTTTATTGAAACAAACGCCCCTGCCATCTTTTTTAAGAATGGGGGTAATTCTGAGGGGGGCTCCATAATTTCTTTTTTCTCCAGGTAGTTCTTTACCGCTTCCCGGGCAAGACCTGGAGGGGTAATTTTTCCTTTGCAAAAATAAGCGACTCCATAACCCACTCCAAAAGGTCCTTCATAAGATAGCACTCTGCTCCCCATTCCCAACTTCGATAAAACCCCGGCAAGTATTAAAAGGGGACGAAGTCCACATTCTCCGGCTTTCTCAACCAGAGATGGATCCAGGTCCTTTAATTCCTGAAGGTCCCCTTTTTCAATGATCCCCATAACCTTTTTGTCAAATTCTTCTCCCCGGGGGCTGTAACCGGCTGGAGCTCCTTTGGAAAGTCTGTGAGAAAGATCTCCACTGGCAATAACTCCAACTCGTCCGGGAAAATCTACAAAAATTCTCTGCAGGGTTTTTCCAACTTCAATTAATTCCGAAAATGTTAGGATGCCCATATTTAAAGGAACAATAGGGACATCAACTCCCTGGTTTTTTAGGAAAAAAAGGGGAACAAGCACACCATGATCGAGTTCGGGAGTAATTCTGTATCTTCGGCAGTCTTCTTCTTTTAGCCTTCGATAAGGTTTTTTCTCCTTTTCCATTACCTTTTCAATTTCCTTGCTCAATTCTTCTTCAAGCTCAAAGGTCATATTTACCTCCGGATTTCCAAAAGCAGCAAAGGATCCCTTGAGGGGAGAAAAGTGAAAGCCACTAACGACATCGGAAAAAACCGGCCCATGCGGACTTATGGTAACAATAACATCAAGATCCTTTTCCGAAAAAATCCTTCCCAACTCTTCCATTGATTCGACTGTCTTCCAGACCCTCTCCCTTTCACCGCCACCAATTTCCGGAATAATAATTGGAGGGTGGGGAGCAAAAGCGGCAATCTCTAGGGACATTATTTTTACCTCCCTGGTTTTACCTTCTTTTAATAATTCCTTCCCTTACCCCAAGAATTTTGACATCCAGTAAGGTTTTCCCTGCGTGAAAAAATAAAAATCCTGGCCGTAAATGACCAGGATTGATTTCTTTTAACGCTTGGAAAATTGGGGTGCTTTCCTCGCTTTTTTCAAACC
>PUKG01000245.1 GCA_003550445.1 Halobacteroidaceae bacterium | reverse complement strand
GCAAAAATGCTGGTAAATGCCGAGGTAAAAGAAGTTGTGTTTGCGGGAAACTATCCCGATGAATTATCGCGAAATATTTTGGAGGAAGCGGGCATTAACCTTCGCCGGATGTCATTTGAGGGAGGAAGGGAATAATGTCAATACTGCTCATTGCTTTTGGAGTTTCTTTCATAGTTACCTTTCTGGCAACCCCCATACTTCGCAGGGTGGCGCTTGCTTTTGGTGCCTGTGACCTTCCTTCGCCCAGGAGAATCAATAAAAAGCCTGTTCCCAACCTGGGGGGAATTGCCATTTACCTTGGGATACTGGTAGGTATTCTTTTAAACACCTCCCAGGGGTACTTAATTTTGGGTATTCTGGTGGGAAGCACGATAATTGCCATTGTGGGTCTTTTGGACGATCTGGTTGGTCTTTCTCCCCCCGTTAAAATGGGAGGACAGATTCTTGCGGCTCTTTCTCTTTTACCTTTTGGTGTAGAAATCCAGTTTATTACCAATCCCTGGGGTGGAATGTTTTTCCTTGGGGCCTGGAGTGTTCCGATAACTATTTTGTGGGTTGTAGGAATAACCAATACAGTTAATTTTATTGATGGCCTGGATGGACTTGCTGCAGGAGTTGCGGCTATCGCTTCGGGAACTCTGGCCATTGTCGCCCTCCAGGAAGGGCAGTTGGGTGCAGCCATTATGGCCCTGATTATTGCAGGAAGTGCCCTGGCCTTTTTGTTTTTCAATTTTCACCCCGCGAAAATTTTCATGGGAGATACGGGGGCCATGCTTCTCGGATTTATTCTCGCTTCAACCTCAGTAATTGGCGCATTGAAAAGTGCTACGGCAATGACGGTTCTTGTTCCGGTCCTTGCCCTGGGAGTCCCAATTGCGGATACTCTGCTGGCAATTGTCCGGAGGAAAACTAACGGCCACTCTATTGCCCTGGCTGATAAGGACCATATTCACCACCGGCTTCTCCGGTTGGGTTTTAGCCACAGGGGGGCTGTTTTAGTTGTTTATGGAACGACCATGTTCCTTGGGTTAATGGCAATTTTAATTAATTCTATGCGTGGGCTTGAGGGTTTTCTCCTTCTCGGGCTGGCCGCCGTTGTGGTTGGCCTGGGGGGCTGGCGGTTGGGAATTTTCCGGCTAAAAAACCGACCGGGTGAAAATATTTACCCGCCATTATGATCAATATCCCGGGGATCTGCCTTGCATGGTGATCCCTTTTTTGTGTGGAGGTAGGTTAATGGAAAGGATTAAGGTACTTACTGTTTTTGGAACCAGGCCAGAGGCCATTAAGATGGCGCCGGTGTTAAAAACCCTTTCCCAATCAGAGGTTTTTGAACCCATGCTTGCCGTTACAGCTCAGCACAGGGAAATGATGGACCAGGTGCTGGATATTTTTAGGCTCAAGGCAGATTATGACCTGGGCATTATGAAGCCAGGGCAAAGCCTTACAGACATAATGGTCAGGGCCCTTACGGGTTTGGAGGGAGTAATTTCCGATTTCAACCCCCGCCTGCTTCTGGTCCACGGAGATACGGCAACCACTTTTGCGGGAGCTCTTGCCGCTTATTACCATAAAATCGACATCGGCCACGTGGAAGCAGGTTTGAGAACCCGTGACAAGTTTCAACCCTTTCCCGAAGAAATGAACCGCCACCTGACTGGAGTATTAGCCGACCACCATTTTGCTCCCACAGAACAGGCGGCCAAAAATTTGCTGGAGGAAGGGGTTCCCGGGGATAGGATAAAAATAACGGGGAATACAACTATTGACGCCCTTCTAGAAGTAACCAGCAGGCCCCACGAATTTAATTGCACTGAACTTCAGGGAATTGATTTTGCATCAGGGCCGGTTATTTTGATGACTGCTCACCGCAGGGAAAACTGGGGTAAACCCCTGGAGAACATCTGTAAGGGGGTCCTCCGACTTGTTGATGAGATTCCCGGATTGCAGGTTATTTACCCCGTTCATGCCAATCCCTTACTCCGGGAAACAGTCTACCCCCTACTGGGGAAACATTCCCGAATCCACCTGGTTGAGCCCCTTGATTACATGGATTTTGCACACCTGATGGCCTGCTCAACAGTTATTTTGACGGATTCCGGAGGACTCCAAGAAGAAGCCCCTGCCCTGGACAAACCTGTCCTTGTTATGCGAGAAAAAACGGAAAGGCCTGAAGGGCTTGAAGCAGGGACGGTAAGGCTTGTTGGGACAGATGGGGAAAAAATTTTTTCTGAGGTAAGAGAGTTGTTGGAAAACGAAAAATTATACCGGGAAATGGCTTCAGCAAAGAACCCCTTTGGCGACGGGAAAGCGGCACAGAGGATTTGTAAGTATCTGGAGGTTTTTTACCTTTGCACTTAAGCTTTTTAGAGGGTATAATAGTTTTGTTAGAAAAAAAGAGGACACTTTCCAGAGATGACGAATAGGTAAATTTGGTTTGATGGGAGGCATTGGGTTTGGACCCTCAGTGGAGAAGTATTTTAAGGGGAATGTCCCTGATAACCCAGGTGGGCCTGACCGTTGTGGTAAGTGTGTTTTTGGGCTTATTCCTTGGGCGGTGGATTGATGGGCTCCTGGGAATGCGGCTTGTGGCAACATTAATCGGGACTGTCCTTGGCCTGATTGCCGGGG
>PUKG01000075.1 GCA_003550445.1 Halobacteroidaceae bacterium | reverse complement strand
TCGTTGTTGGCGAGGGTAGATGCGGAAAAGAAAACTAAACAGATTAAAACAAAAGCCAAAACAGGTACTTTTTGCTTCATAAAAACTCCTCCTTTTAGAATATCTTTATAAAATTCACCCTAAACAGGAATAATCCTTCAACGAATTAATAAATTAATATAGGGAAAAAATATTCGGAATTTTCCCAGTTTAAAAACGGGCTATTTTCCCTGTATTCTCTTTTAAAAAGGTTTTTTGGATCGGAGCAAGGTAAGGGTCCGGTTGTCTAAATTAAGCTTGATAAAAAAGCAGTAAAAAAAGGTGAAATATTTCTTGGAAAAGAAAACAGAGGAAAATCTTTTAAAAAAAATAGATGTTTAAAGACGGGAGGGAGGACTTATGCAAAAATTTACCCTGGGAAGAAAAATTGATTTTACTTACCCAACAAATCGTTTGCTGGTAATTTTATTTTTCGTTGTTTTTTTCTTTTCCCTGGCTTTAAATCTTGAATTAGGGAGAAGCTTATTAATTTCAGGAGGGTTTTTCCTTTGCTGGGCAATTTGTCGCGAAGTTGATCCGGCAAATGATTTTTCAGCATTCTTTGCCGGAGGAATTTTCTTATTAGGGTTTTGGTTTTTTGATGGACTTGAACTTGCAGTTCTTTTTTGGTTGCTTTTATTAATCCGTTTAATGTCAAGAATTTGTGGAAAAAACCCCTCTTATTTAGATTTGTTAGTTGTTACTGGTTTGACAATTTTTCTTCTCTTTTCCAGGAGCAGCAGTATTTATATTTTCCTATTTTCAGTGGTCCTTTGCTTTTCTTATTTCCGTTATGTGAAGAATCCTTTTCTGGGGAAATATGCTCTTTTTTCCCTGGGTCTTTTTTTGGCTACCCTATGGCTTTGGCCTCCCTCTTGGGGTTTCATTTTTAGCTTAAATAAAGGGCCCGCTTATTTAATTCTTTTTGCCCTTTTAATCTTTGGAGGAGGCTTATTTTGGGTAGTAAATGATAGGGAAAAAATAAAAGATGACTTTGGAGTTCCTTTGGAGGCCAGGTGGGTCCGTTTGGCCCAGTTTTTCTTTGTTGCTTCTACCTGGTTTTTGCTTTTCTTTGAAAAATTATCAACTTCCACCTATCTGGTTTTTTTCTCGGTAATGAGCGGTTCTTTAATCTTTTCCCTGGCTTTTAAAATAATCCCTAAAAACAAGGTGAAGTAAAACACAAAAATTAACAAGATATGGGGCAGGAAAAAGAAAAAGTATACAGAATATTTAGAATAATAGAATAATTTATTTTGGATTAAAAGTTAAAGGCATCTTTTCTTTCATAAATGCTCTTTGCCTATTGTAGAAAACCTTTCTATACTGGGGAAGAGTATTTATTTTATCCAATAGACTATTTTTGATTTTAGGGGGTGATAATTCCGAGTTTTATAGCCTTTTATTGCTTCTAAGGCTAAAGAAAAAGGAGGGCTGTGTGATGGTTCTTATTGTGGGTTCAACGGGAATGGTTGGAAATGAGATTTGTGAGCTTTTAGTAGGAGAAGGAAAAACAATAAGGGCTCTGGTTCGTAAAACCTCGGATCCTGAGAAGATTAAAAGGTTAAAAGAAATTGGTGCAGAAATTTTTTATGGTGATTTAAAGGACAGAGAATCTATTCAAAAAGCCTGTAAAGGTTGTCAGATAGTAATTTCCACAGCCTCATGTACTTTATCAAGACAAGAGGGAGACAGCATTCAAACCGTGGATCAAGACGGGCAGCTTACCCTGGTTGATGTTGCAAAAAAGGAAGGAATAGAACATTTTATTTTTGTCTCATTTCCCGAGCTTTCTCCAGATATCCCTCTAGAACAGGCCAAAAGGCAGGTTGAAAAGAAAATCCAGGAAAGCGGAATGAATTACACTATTCTACAGCCTCTTTATTTTATGGAAGTCTGGCTGAGTCCTGCTGTAGGCTTTAATTATCCTGGAAAAGAGGTCCAGGTTTTTGGTTCAGGGGACAATAAAGTAAGCTGGATTTCCTTTAAAGATGTTGCTAAATTTGTTGCCAAATCTGTTGAAAATGCTTCTGTTTATAACTCAATTCTTCCCCTTGGGGGGCCAGTGGCTCTTTCTTCTAAGGAGGTAATAAAATTATTTGAAGATTCAATAGGAGAGAAATTTAAAGTAACAAATATTCCCTCAGAAAGCTTGGAAGAACAAAAGAATTCAGCGCCGGATCCAATCCAAAAGAGTTTTGCAGGTTTGATGTCTTCGATTGCTCAAAGGAACCATGTTATAGATATGGAAGAGGCCATGAGAAAGCTGCCAGTTCAATTATCTAAGGTGGAAGATTATGTTTTATCTGTAACAAGGGGTCAATCTGCTTAATAACCTGAGAGTTAATTTAGGGGAAGAATTAATAATGGGGAAAACCCAGGGAGCGTCATAAAGAGTTTAAAAGAATTAATTTTTCCAACCCTGTCAAAAGGAGAAAATTTTGACGGGGTTGTTTTTGGTCTGGGCTAATTAGGTTATAGTTTTTTTATTGGAAAAGAAAAAGCAGGGAATTTAAAGGAAAATTAGAACTAAGAATTAAGACAGGAGGGATAAAGAATGAAAAAATTAGAGTGCCTTTTTTTGGTTCTTGTAATAATAACCCTTATTGGGTTCC
>PUKG01000157.1 GCA_003550445.1 Halobacteroidaceae bacterium | reverse complement strand
TCAAGTCCTTTTCCCGGGAAAACATTTCCCAGTTCATATAAACCCAGGCTTCTCACCTGACGCTTGGTATTAAATTCGAGGGAACGAAGGAGACCCGGCAAAATTTCCTGGCGCAAAGAAGAATTATCAACACTTAAAGGATTGGTTAATCTAATTGGGTTAGGTAATCCGGTTTTTAAAGCTTCGTCTTCCCGGACAAGAGGCAAGTTAATGGTCTGGTGTAAGCCTGCCCTCTGGAGGATTTCCCGGATTTTCCTCTCAGTTTTTAGAGTAGTTCTCCCTCTCCCAATTTCCATATCAACCTTTGGTAAATCTCCGGGTATCTCTCCATACCCATAAATACGGGCTACTTCTTCAATTAAATCCGCTTCCATTGTTATATCATTTCGGAAAGACGGGACTTGAACCCGGAAAGCTCCTTCCATCCTTTTTGAATCCTGAACCTTAAAGTGGAGTTTTTCCAGGATACTTTTTATTTCCATTCGAGAAATATCAGTACCCAGAACTTCATTTACTCTTTTAGGCCGAACCCTAAGACGAATTGGTTCTCTTAGCTTTGGATAAACATCCACTATACCCCCAATTACTTCTCCACCTGCTATTTCTGACATAAGTTGAGCAGCCCGCCGGGAAGCTCTTGTAATATTTTCAATATCAATTCCTCTTTCAAAACGGTGGGAAGAGGGACTATGCAGGATAAACCTTTTTGCTGTTTTCCGGATAGTAAATGGGTCAAAACAGGCCGCTTCAAGCAGTATGTTACCGGTATTCAAGCTTACCTCACTATCCAGGCCACCCATTACTCCGGCCAGACCTAAGGGTTTTTGGGAATCAGCAATCACAAGATCTTCCCCTGTAAGGTTTCTTTCCTTATCATCCAGGGTAACCAGTTTCTCTCCCTCTTTTGCGGTTCTTACTTTAATTTTCTTATCCCCAATTTTATCATAGTCAAAAGCATGGAGGGGTTGTCCCATCTCCATCATTACATAGTTGGTAATATCAGCGATGTTATTTACCGGGCGAATTCCAGCTGCCATCAGACGGACTTTTAACCACCAGGGGGAATCCCCGACTTTTACACCCTCAACAATTCTCGCGGTATAGCGAGGGCACAGTTTTGGGTCCTCAACTTCAACGGAAATTAAATCTTCTGCCCGGCCGGATTCCTGTTCTTCTTTGACTTCGGGGTACTTTACCTCTTTATGAAAGGCTGCTGATAATTCCCGGGCAACCCCAACCAAATTTAAGGCATACCCATAATTTGGTGTTAAATCAAGAACAAAAATTTGATCATCCAGGTTAAAATAAGGGGCAAACTTTTCTCCCGGTATTGCATCGTCTGCAAGAACAAAAATTCCTTCGGCTTTCTCTTCTTGGAGTTTTAGTTCATCGGCAGAACAAATCATTCCCTCGGAGATTTCTTCCCTGATCTTGGTTTTTTCCATTTTTTGCCCATTTGGCAGGGTTGTTCCAGGGGGAGCAAGGACTATTTTCATTCCTTTTTTTACATTTGGAGCTCCACAAACCACCCGGAAATTTTTCCCTCCAGCTTCTACATTTACGATTGTCAATTTATCGGCTTTAGGATGAGATTTTACATCTTCAACCTTTCCTATTAGAAGATCTTTATAAAGCTTATTCCAATCCTCAATATAATCTACCTCCAGGCCCAGGAGGGTTAATTTCTCGGCAACTTCCTCCGGGGACAAGTCCAGGTCAATATATTCTTTTAACCAGTTATATGAAATTCGCACCGTTAACCCCCCTTAGAATTGTTTTAAAAAACGAAGATCATTATCCCAGAGATGCCGGATATCTTCAATCTGGTACTTGTACATTGCCATTCTATCCAAACCCATACCAAAAGCAAAACCAGTATATCTTTCAGAATCAATTCCAGACATTTCTAAAACTTTTGGATTAACCATACCAGCCCCTAAAATTTCCAACCAGCCCGTCCTTGAACAAAGTGAGCAGCCCTTCCCCTGGCATTTAAAGCACGAAACATCGACTTCGGCACTTGGTTCGGTAAAGGGGAAATATGAAGGCCGGAACCTTACTTCTCGCTCCTCACCAAAAATTTCTTTTGTTACGGCAATAAGGACCCCCTTAAGGTGACTGAAGGATATCCCATGGTCAACAACAAGGCCCTCCAGTTGGTGAAAAACGGGGGAATGGGTAGCATCCAATTCATCTACCCGGTAACATTTTCCAACGGTTATTATCCGAATTGGGGGAGATTGTTTTTCCATTGTCCGAATCTGAACCGGAGAAGTGTGGGTCCGAAGCAGCAAATCCCCCTCTACATAAAAGGTGTCCTGCATATCCCTCGCCGGGTGATTTTTGGGAATGTTTAAGGCTTCAAAGTTATAGTAATCTGTTTCAACGTCAGGTCCATCCTCAATAGCAAATCCCATTCGGAGAAAGAGGTCCTCAAGTTGATCTGCAATAAGACGTATGGGATGAAGGCGTCCTCTGGGAAATTCTTTTCCTGGAAGGGTAATATCAATTGTTTCTTTTTTTAATCTGGTTTTTTCCTTTTCTCTTTTCAGTTCAACCAAACGTTTTTGAAATTCATTTTCAATTTTTCCCTTAATTTCATTGGCCATTTTCCCAATGATTGGTCTTTTTTCC
>PUKG01000275.1 GCA_003550445.1 Halobacteroidaceae bacterium | reverse complement strand
GGGGATAAAGAACTTGCCCGGCAGACTCCTTTCTTTGATATTATCATCGGAGGTCACTCCCACTCTGTAGTTGAAGAACCAGTTAAAATAGATGAAACACTGATTTCCCAGGCTGGTTCTCATGGAAGGTTTCTGGGAAAAATCACCGTGGAAATTAACCCTCAAAAAGGAGAAATAGCCAACTGGAAGGGACATCTGATCCCGGTTGAAGATATCGAGGGAAAATGTCCAAAAGTTGAGAGGAAAATAATGAAATTTGAAGAGAATATGGCGGCCACTGAAGAGGAAGTTTTAGCTTTTTTACCGGGGGGTCTTGGAGGAAGGGAGAAACTTGGATCCCTGATGGCTAAAGCTTTGGTAGAAAAATTCCAACTTGATTTTGCTTTCCAGAATGCTGGAGGGGTCCGCTTAAATTATCTCCCCCCTGTGGTTACAAGGGGAGATGTTTACAGGCTGGACCCTTTTGACAATGGGGTAACTATTTTAAAAATGAGTCCCGCAGAAATAAAAAAACTTTTAAAATATTCTTTTAATCGATATATGTCCATTGATCTTTTTCCTGGTGGCGGGGGTTATGAAATTGTTGTAAATGAAGCAGGTGAAGTGGAAAAGGTTAATATCTGGAATAGGGATGGAGAAGAATTAAAGGAGAAGGAATATTACCTGGTTGGTCTAAACAGCTATATTGCCCAAACCTATTATCCCCTTTCTAATGTTGAAAAGAAAAAGGAAAAACCGATAACAACTACGGAAAGTCTAATCAGGTTTTTCCAGGAAAAAGACTTTTTGTCATATAAGCAAGGGAAAAATGCTTTTGTTGATGTAAAAAGAACAGGGGCCGAAGGAACCCCTGTTGCGAATTCTCCTTTTTATTTTTCTACCAAGAATAAAGCCGATCAACCCGTTAGCCCTGGTACCCTAATAGCCCAGGCCCTAAAAGAAAAAGGGGGCACAGATATAGGGTTTTATCCCACCCGTCAGCTGGGTTCCAATTTGTCCCTTAATCCCGGGGTTATAAATCAGGAGATTCTAAACCTTTTTTTCCCTGGTTTCAGATATGAAAATCAAATTGTCATTTTTAGCCTGACGGGAAAGGAACTGGAGAAAATAATTCAGGAGGAAATTAAAAGGACAGGCTATGATGTTCCCTTCCAGTTTTCCGAAGGTTTCCGCTATCAAATAATAAAAGGAGAGGAAGGGGATCGAAAAATTAATCTTTTTCTTAAGGGTAAGGAGCTGGGCCGGGAGGAAACCTACCTGATTGCCCTAAATAATTATGAAGCAGGCAGGTGGGAAAGGATAGTTGGAAGTTTGGGAAATAAAAAAGGACTCGGGCTTTCGGAAAAAGAAGCATTGTTGTCCTACCTGAAGAAAATTGAGGATTTGCCGGAGGGATTATCAAAAAAAAGATTTAGGACAGGTAAGCCCCAATGAAAAGAGTTTTTAGTCCCCGATAATTTTTATTAAAGCCCTTTTGGGCCGTTTCCCATCAAACTCCCCATAAAAGATTTGCTCCCAGGGACCAAGGTCAAGATTTCCTTTGGTAACTGCAACTACCACTTCCCGCCCCATAATGGTTCGTTTTAGATGAGCATCGGCATTATCTTCAACGGTATTATGTCTGTACCGGGAATAAGGTTTTTCCGGGGCAAGGCCTTCTAACCACTCCTCAAAATCCTCGTGGAGACCAGACTCATCATCATTAATGAAGACGCTTGCAGTTATGTGCATCGAGTTGCAGAGAACAAGACCTTCCTGGATTCCGCTTTCTATTAAAGCTTCTTCGACCTGAGGGGTTATGTTGAAAAATTCCCGTCTTTTTTCGGCATGAAAAATCAATTCTTTTCTATAGGATTTCATTTGATTCACCTCCTGGAAATAATTTAATTATTTCCAGGAGTTTTCCTTTTTTTTAGGGAAGGGAATTTTAAGTTTTTGCAAGATGGGATGGGGTTTACCTTGAAGAATAGGTAACATTTTTCCCAGAAAGAAATTTTTAGAATAGAAAGAAAATATTTAATGATTTTGGAAAAATGTCGATAAATAATAATAAAGGAGAAGGGCACCGATTAAACCAAAAAATTCTATTTTTTGAGAAAAACTTGAATTTGCCCTGAAAGAAAGGGAGAGGCTTTTTTGGAGGAGCTTTTCCTTTCATTAAAAAAATTAGATTGAGAGTATTACAATAAAATAAAAAATGAGCTCTTTTAGTTTTGTTTTTTCTTTGATCCTGGCTTTTTTGTTTAGCGGATGCACTATGGATGCTCCTCTGGAGCCAAGGCCAACTTTGTATTTAGCAACTAATGGTGATGGAGATGGAATTGTCCTTGTGGATGGGAAGGAAGTCAAAGGGAATGAAAGCTTCCTCTGCCAGCCGGGTGTGGAAGTTATTCTAGAAGCAAGGCCGGGAGAAGATTCGGTTTTTGCCGGTTGGAATATCGATGAAGAGAAGGAAAAAATTTCTGTAATTATGGATCAAAACCATTATATAAGTGCAGAATTCAACAGTAACCTTTAAAATAAAGCGCCTGAGAAAATTTTTGTAAGGCTTTTTGATTTAGATCGGGTTTTTGAAACCTGATTGAATTAAAAATCACAAAAAAAACTCCGGTTAGGAAAAAGAAATAAAATAAAT
>PUKG01000201.1 GCA_003550445.1 Halobacteroidaceae bacterium | reverse complement strand
CTTTTCCAGGAAAATATAAAGGGGTTTACTCCAACCAAGGAAGAGGATCCTGGAGAAAAGCTGGAGGTAATTGTAAACGGGCTATATGATAATTTGAACGAACCTTTATTTTTAATTCTGGATAACTTTCAGGAGATTTTAGAGGACAGTCCGGTCCAGGACCTTGTTAGCAGACTTATCGAAATCAGTCCCCACAACTTCCACCTGGTTTTAATCAGTAGAGTGGTTCATCCTTTTCCCCGCATTATTAACTGGAGAGCAAAAGGAGAAATCCTGGAGATAAGAAGGGAAGCCCTGGCGTTATCCTGGGAAGAAACAGGAAAATACTTACGGGACAAATATGGTCTGGAACTAAAAGAATCTGACCTAAAAATTTTATGGGAAAATACCCGGGGCTGGATCCTGGCCCTGGAATTAATAGTGCCCCTGTTGGGAAAGGGGATTGGTGTGGAAAAAATTCTTAAAGATCCAGGGGATCAACTTCCCCAGCTCTGGGCTTTTTTTCAGGAAGAACAGTTTAATAGACAGGAAAAAGATTTGCAGGATTTTTTTATGAAAACATCAATTCTGCAGGATTTAGAAGAGGTTTCCTGTAACTTTATTACCGGCCGGGAAGACAGCCGGTTTATTCTTTATAAGTTAGTTGATAAAGGCCTTATGACCCGAGAGATTGAAGGAAGGCGTTTTGCCTATCATCCCCTGTGGAAAAGGTTTTTGCGGGAAAAATTAAAAGAGCATGATCAGAACTGGAAAGAATTGCACCGGCAAATGGGAAGGTTTTTCCAGGACAGGGGTTCAATTGAACCTGCCATTTATCACTTTCTGGAAGCAGGAGATGATGCCGGGGTAGCACAGTTAATGGCCCAGAATGTTCAGGTTTTGGAAAACAAAGTTCCCCAGGCAGATTTACGAAATTGGATGGGCAGGATTTCTGATTCCGAATTTGATGCCTTCCCCAGGCTTTTGTTATATCGCGGGGACATTGCCCGCTATTCATCTGATTATGTCCAGGCTTTAAGTAATTACCACAGGGCCCGAGAGATCTTTCAGAAGCGGGGGGATCAGGAAGGACTGCTACAGGCCTATCAGAAGCTGGCCATGGTATACCTTGATACTGTAGAACCTGCAAGGGCTGAAGATTTTTTGCGGCGTGGACTTGCTCTGCAGGAGGAGGTAGAAAGAAGCGGGGAAACTCATCTTTTGGAACTCCTGGCAGAAAATAGGGCAAATAGGGGAGATGCCAGGGGAGCCCGAAGGCTATTACAGGCTTCTCAGAAACTGGGGGAAGAAGCGGCATCTCCCAGGCTTGAGCTGCACCTGGAATCAAGGCTTTTACTTCGAACCGGTCGTTTGCAGCAGGCTCGGAAAATGTTGGAGAAAGTTGTTGAGGAAGGAACCATGGGACCGGGAAGGATTCCCAGAACCCACCGGGAAAGCCCAATGGTTCTTTCCCTGCTTTATGTTTTTGAGGGAGACTATACAAAGGCAATTTACTGGGCAAAGGAGGGCCTTGAGCTGGCCCGGGCCCTGGAATCTCCTTTTACCGAAGCTGTAGGTTATATGCGATTGGGGCATGCCTTCCAGTTAAAAAACCCTGATAATGTGGAAACCGCTGCTGCCAATTACCAAAAAGCTCTGAGTTTAATGGATAAGGTTGGTGTCCAGAGGGGAAGGGTTGAAGGACTTTGGGGCTTAACTACGGCATATGGGCAACGGGGAAAGCTCCATGAAGCTCAACAATTTGGTGGAGAGTGTATAAATCTGGCTCTCCAGGCCGGTGACGAATGGATGGCCAACCAGGGAAGGTTATCTCTTGGGGTGGCTTTTGTCCAGGGGGGTCGGATAAAAGAAGGGCGAAAATTGCTTTCTTTAGCCCTGGAAAACTTTGGGTCCTTGAATGACTTTTTTGGAAGAACGATATCTTTCCTCTGGCTTGCCCTGGCAGAATTCCTTGATGGAAATCCCGTCTGGAAAGAGCACTTTCTGGAGGGAGTAAATCTGGCCCGGGAGGAGAAATTTGGTTTTCTTTTCAGCAGGGCAACCCTTCTTGGAGTAAGGGATACCCGGCGTTTGATTCCTCTTTTAATTGAAGAAAAGGAGAATTTAACCCCGGAATTAAAAAGTTGGGTCCAGGAACAATCGGGGGTAAAAAGGTGGGATTATCATCCGGGATTCAGACTGAGAATAGAAGCCCTGGGACCAATGCGGTTGTGGCGGGGAACGGAAGAAATAACCGATGGACACTGGAAAAGGGAAAAGGCAAAGGAATTGTTCCAGCTTTTCCTTACTTTTAGAGATGAATTATTACCCCGGGAAAGGATTTTTGAGTTATTGTGGCCCCATCAGGACCTGGAAACTGCCTACCGGGATTTTAAGGTGGCTTTGAATGCATTAAACTCGGTCCTTGAACCGGATCGCAGGGCCCGGATTACCCCTTATTTTATTAAAAGAAGGGATCAGGCTTATGGTCTTGATCCCGAAGCATCCTGGGAACTGGATGTAATTGAGTTTGAAAAAGGAATAAAAGAAGGTCTTTCCCGGAGCAATCCAGAATTACTTGCCGAGGCAATTGAGCTTTACAGGGGAGATTTCCTTTCCTTTTCCCTTTATTTTGACTGGATCAGGGAACCAAGGGAAAGG
>PUKG01000296.1 GCA_003550445.1 Halobacteroidaceae bacterium | reverse complement strand
GGTTTTGGAGTGGGTACTGACCCCTATATTAATGAGCTGGCCCGACCCAGTAGAGATCACTTATTTGGGACTACCCACCTGGGCCGGGATATCTGGAGCCAGGTAATGTACGGTTCTCGGACGGCTTTAATTGTAGGAATAATTACGGCCCTTATTGTAAATATTATTGGGGTAGTAATTGGCCTTACTTCCGGTTATTTCCGGGGGCGTGTTGATAATATCCTGATGAGGATAGTGGATATTATGTATGGGTTACCCCTTGAGCCTTTTGCCATAATCCTGGTATTAATATTCCGCCCGAGTTTATGGATAATAATCCTGGCCATTGGCCTTTTAACCTGGAGAACAAATGCCCGGATTATAAGGTCCCAGGTTTTGTCCCTGGTAGAAAGGCCATTTATAAAAGCGGCCCGGGTTGCGGGTGCAAGCGATTTAAGGATAATTCTGGTTCATATTGCTCCCAACGTCCTTCCCCTGGCCTTCCTTCAGCTGGCTGTGGCAATTGGGTATGCAATAACGGCCGAGGCAACCTTGAGCTTCCTGGGTCTTGGTCCTCCCAGGCTTTATAGCTGGGGAACCATCCTTCACGCAGCAAGACTTTCCGGAGCCTGGCGTACAGCCTGGTGGTGGGTAATACCTCCCGGTGTTTTCATCAGTTTTACAGTGGTCTCAGTGTTCTTAATCTCCAGGTCTCTGGAGGTTCTAACCAATCCCCGTCTGAGAGGAGGTAATACCCGTGCTCCTAGAAGTAAAAAATCTTAAAACCTATTATCAGGTAGATGAAACGGTAGTAAAAGCTCTTGATGGAGTTTCTTTTAAACTGCAAAAAGGAGACAACCTGGGCCTTGTAGGCGAAAGCGGCTGTGGAAAAACCACTGCGGCAAAATCCATTAACAGAATCCTTCCTCCCAACGGGGGCATTGTTGATGGTGAAGTTATTTTTAAAGGAAGAGATCTGGTTCCGCTAAACAATAACCAGATGAATAAAGTTCGCTGGAAAGAAATCTCCATGGTTACCCAGAGCGCAATGAATGCTCTTGACCCGGTTTACAAAATTGGTGACCAGATTACCGAAGCCATTCATACCCATGAAAATATGAGCAACAAAGCTGCTTTTAAAAGAGCTGAAGAATTATTCCGAATGGTTGGTCTGGAGAAAAAGAGACTTTATGATTTTCCCCATCAACTATCCGGGGGGATGAAACAACGGGTGGTAATTGCCATGGCTCTGGCTTTAAACCCGGATCTTATTATTGCCGACGAACCTACCACCGCCCTTGATGTTGTTGTTCAGGACGGAATATTAAAGCAGTTTGTTGACCTTCAGCATCAGATTAAGTCATCGATTATCCTTGTTACTCACGATATTTCAGTAGTAGCTGAAATCTGCCAGAGGGTAGCAGTAATGTATGCCGGAAAAATAATGGAACAGGGAACAACCAGGGAAATTTTCAAAGGCTCTTTCCATCCCTACACCTTAGGACTCTTAAATGCCTACCCCACTCTGGAGGCGGCTAAGGGTGATATTATCTCCATACCCGGAGCGCCACCCGATTTATCCCGGGACATTTCCGGATGCCGCTTCCAAGAACGCTGTCCTTTTAGTACAGAAAAATGCAGTGAAGAACCTGAACCCATTGAGGTTGCTCCCGGACACGAAGTTCTCTGCCATTACCCGGAAAAAGTAGAGCTATTCCGGGATGAGACTAAAAAACCATCAACCTGGCAAAACACTAACCTTCCTTCCCGGGAAGCAACAAAGACAGCAAAAGTTGGGGAAAAAAATGCTCTGGAAATTCAGGATCTGAAAAAACAATTTACCATTAAGCAAAGCTTTTTTGGAGGGAAAAAGACCGTCCTTAAAGCCGTTGATGGAGTAAGTTTTTCCGTCAAGGAAAGGGAAATTCTGGGGCTGGCAGGTGAAAGTGGTTCAGGTAAAAGCACTATTGGAGAACTCCTTGCCAATCTTCAGAGTTCCACTTCGGGGCGCATCCTGTACCTTGGGAAGGAAACCGAACTGCAAAAAAGAAAGCACGACAAAGCCTTCCGCAGGAATTTCCAGGTAGTTTTCCAGGACCCTTACGAGACCCTCAATCCTCGTTTTACAGTCCTGAATACGATAATGGAACCTTCGGTAATTCATAAAATTGGAAAAACCTACGAGGAACGCCTGGAAAAGGTAAAAGACGCCCTCAGGCTGGCCGAGCTTACCCCACCGGAAAACTTCCTAACCAGATTTCCCCATCAGTTATCCGGTGGACAAAGGCAAAGAGTTGCCCTGGCCAGGGCTATTGTCCTTGAACCAAAATTTATTATTGCTGACGAACCTGTATCAATGCTGGACGTTTCAATCCGAGCGGGAGTTTTGAACCTTTTGAAAAGAATGCGGGACGAACTTGGAGCTTCCCTCATTTATATTTCCCATGACCTGGCCACAATCCGTTATATCTGCAATCGAACGGCAATCCTTTATCTTGGGCGAATAATGGAAATCGGGGAAACGGAAAAAGTAATCGCAGAGGCTGCCCACCCCTATACTCAAATGCTCCTGGCAGCAGTCCCCATTCCTGATCCCGATACAGACAGAGAAAGAGTTGATCCCCGGGGAGAAATTCCCGACCCCATTGATTTACCCAATGGGTGCCG
>PUKG01000308.1 GCA_003550445.1 Halobacteroidaceae bacterium | reverse complement strand
CTGGTTAAACTTAACATAAAAACCGGAGAAATTAGTTGGGATTTAACCAAAACAAGGGGGAGAAATGTAGACTTATTCAGGTCTTTACGTTATAATGAATTTGTTAATGAGAAAGAAGCCTATTTGCGCTGGAAAGAGATTTTGCAAGGGCGCTTTTCTCAGTTTATTAATAACTTAGGGGGAGCATAAATGGAACTAAAAAATCTGGTAAGAGAAATAGCGGACTTCCCGGAAATGGGTCGTAATTTTAAGGATATTACCCCTATACTTCAAAGGGCAGAGGTTTTTCAAGAAACAATTAATTTAATTACCAACCATTTTAAAGATTGGAAAATTGATATTATTGCTCCCATTGAAGGAATTGGTTTTTTGATTGGTGCCCCCCTTGCTTTTAATTTAAACACGGGTCTTTCTCCAATTCGCAGGCCCGGAGAACTTCCAGGGCCCGTGCGTTGGGTCGAGTTTGAAAAAGAACAGGATTCAATTGTTTTGGAAATCCACGATGACTCTATACAACCCGGAGACCGGGTTTTAATTGTAGATTCTATTCTCGCCACGGGGAATACCTCTCTGTCTGCTGCTCGCCTGATTCAAGAACAGGGAGGGAAGGTTGTGGGGTTTTCTTACCTTGCTGAACTGAAAAATTGTCGTGGAAGATTAAAGTTGGTAGACTTCCCAGTTCATTCAATAATTCAATTTGAGGAATAAGGGGGCAGCCCGATAATGGGCATTAATGAGTTAATTGATTTTTTGGAACAACAAAATCGGGATAAAGAAACCATTGCCCTCATCAGGGAAGCTTATGAGTTTGCAGAAAAAGCTCATTCAGCACAATTCCGCCTTTCGGGGGAATCTTTTATTGTGCATCCTGTTAATGTTGCCCATATAATTGCTGAACTTGAACTGGATGGGACTTCAATTGTAGCAAGCCTTTTACATGATGTTCTTGAAGATACCCCTACCACTCGCCAGGAAATCGTTGATAAATTTGGGGAAGAAGTTGCTTTAATAGTAGAAGGAGTAACAAAGTTAAGCAGGATTGATTTCAAATCCCGGGAAGAACATCAAGCTGAAAACCTCCGCAAAATGTTTTTGGCTATGGCTGAAGATATTCGAGTTGTAATTGTGAAACTTGCCGACAGGCTTCATAATATGAGAACCCTTGAACATGTTTCCGAGGACAAAAGGGAAGGCAAAGCCAGGGAAACATTAGATATTTATGCTCCTCTTGCCCATCGGTTAGGAATGTTTAGGATGAAATGGGAGCTTGAAGACTTAAGTTTTCGGTACCTTGAGCCGGAAATGTTCAGGACCCTTTCCGGTAAAATTGATGAGGGAAGAAGGGCAAGGGAAAAAGATATTCAAATGGCCATGGAGATACTGGAAAAAAAGTTATCGGAAATTGGGGTTAATGTTGAAATTTATGGCCGGGCAAAACACCTTTACAGCATATATCAAAAAATGGCCAACCAGGATAAAGAATTTGATGAAATTTATGACCTGATAGCAATGCGGATTCTTGTTGATAATATAAGGAACTGTTATGAGGTTTTGGGAGTGGTTCATGAACTCTGGAAACCTATACCGGGCCGTTTTAAAGATTACATTGCAGTTCCGAAGTCGAATATGTACCAATCCCTCCACACCACAGTAATTGGTCCCCGGGGAAGCCCACTCGAGGTTCAGATAAGGACCTGGGAAATGCATAGGACTGCTGAATATGGAATTGCTGCCCACTGGAGGTACAAGGAAAAGAAAAAGGGCAATGGAAGTGATTTTGAAAGAAAACTTGCCTGGTTAAGGCAACTTTTGGAGTGGCAGAAAGATATGCAGGATGCCCAGGAGTTTATGGATTCCCTCAGGGTGGATTTATTTGAAGATGAGGTTTTTGTGTTTACACCTAAAGGAGATGTGGTTTCTCTGCCCCGTGGAGCAACCCCTGTTGACTTTGCCTTTAGTATTCATACTGAGGTGGGAAATCAATGTGTTGGGGCCAAGGTAAATGGTAAACTTGTTTCCCTCGAATATGAACTGGGCAATGGTGATATTGTTGAAGTAATAACTTCAAAAACCAGCAGTGGCCCCAGCCAGGATTGGCTTAAATTTGCTAAAACTTCCCGGGCAAGAAATAAAATTAGAAGACATGTAAAACAGCAGAGACGACAGGAAATTGTTGAACAGGGTAAGGATGACCTGGAAAAAGAGCTTAAAAGAAAATCAATTAAATTGAGGGAAGCAGAAAAAGAAAAATTCCTTGAAGAAGCTGCCAGCTTCCATAATTTTAAAGATGCAGAGGAGCTACTTGTTTCAATTGGGTACGGGACTCTTCCGGCAAGCCAGGTAGTAAATAAATTTTTTAAAGAAGAAACCGACGAAACAAAGATTCTGGAAAAGTTTCAGGAGGAAGCTCGTCCAAGGGTTTCCCGTGACAGGCAAAGCGGTGTCCAGGTAATGGGGGTTGATGACCTTTATGTGCGCCTATCAAAATGTTGTAACCCCGTTCCCGGGGACCCCATTATTGGATATATTACAAGGGGAAGAGGAGTTTCCATTCATCGCAAGGATTGCTCCAATGTAAAACATCTCCTTAAGGATGAAGGGAGAACAGTAATTGCCCGCTGGGCTTCTCAACAGGATGAAGCCTATAGTGTGGATT
>PUKG01000049.1 GCA_003550445.1 Halobacteroidaceae bacterium | reverse complement strand
TATTACCTGAAAAAAATGCTGGAAAAACAGGGCCGCCTTCGAATACAGCGCAATGCCATTGCTGCTCGCTTTGATTGTGCTCCTTCCCAGGTTAGTTATGTTTTGCAAACAAGATTCTCCCTTGACCGGGGGTACCTTGTCCAGAGTCAAAGGGGAGGTGGGGGATTTATCGAGATTGTTGAAATTCCTCGAGAAGAAAGGAAGGAATATCTTTCCCGTCTTTATCTCTCTCTTGGGGAGGGAATAACACAGCAGGAAGCTCTGGATATTTTGCACCGCCTGGAAAGGGATAAGCTTTTAACCCGTAGAGAATGTCTTCTGCTTCAAAGTATTGTTAGTAGGAATGTCCTGGATTTGGGTTTACCCCGGAGGGATATTCTGCGGGGCAGGATATTAAAAAGTGTTATTGAAAGTTTGTACTGGAATTTTCACAAGGGGGGTTGAAAAATGCTTTGCCAGGAATGCGGGGAAAATAAAGCTACAGTTCACCTGACCAAGATAATTAATGACAAGAAAACCGAAGTTTATTTATGCCAGGAATGTGCTCAAAAAAAGGGAGAGTTTGATTTTTCCCAGGACCCCCTCTCCCTGCATAACTTCCTGACCGGTTTTCTTGGAGGAGAGCAACCTCAACAAAAAACTCCATCAGGAGGGTTGGTTGGGGTGGCTAACTGCCCCAACTGTGGACTTTCCTATAACGAATTCCGAGAAAAAGGTCGATTGGGATGTGTGAAATGTTTTGATAGTTTTGAACAGCAGTTAACCCCTTTAATAAAAAGAATCCATGGACGGGAAGAGCACAGAGGGAAGGTTCCTGCCAGGACAGGGGGATTAATTCGGAAAAAACGAGAAATTGAAAAAAAACGACAGGAAATGGAGAAAGCTGTTGGGGAGGAGAATTTTGAAGAGGCTGCTAAAATTAGGGATGAGATAAAAAGACTGGAGAAGGAACTGGAGGAGTGAGGAAAGATGTCCCTGGAAAAAAGAGTTCAATCCGAACAGAGCAAATGGATGCAGGGAAAAGGCCCAATGAACGATGTAGTTATTTCCAGCAGGGCCCGACTTGCGCGCAATCTCGCGGATTTTTCTTTTCCCAGCCGAGAGGATGGCAAGCAGCTCCTTCAGGTTCGGGAAAAAGTGAAGAAAGCTATTGATGGGTTAAAGTATAAGCTGGATTTTTTACAAATGGAAGATCTTTCTGAACTCGAAAAAAGAGCTCTGGTTGAAAGGCACCTGATCAGCATGAACCATGCCCTAAAGGGGCCGGGAAAGGGACTGGCTTTGGATAAAGACCAGATGATAAGTATTATGATAAATGAAGAGGATCATATGCGGATTCAGGTCCTCTACCCCGGAATGCAGCTTCAGGACGCTTTGCGGCTGGCAGATGAGGTAGATGATGCCCTGGAGAAAAACCTTGAATATGCTTTCCAGGAAAAGTGGGGTTACCTTTCCTGCTGCCCAACCAACCTGGGGACCGGACTTCGGGTCTCAGTCATGGTCCATTTACCCGGGTTAAAAATGACCGGGAACCTCCAGCAAACCCTTCAGTTGGTAACCCGGCTTGGTCTAGCTGTTAGAGGGCTTTATGGAGAGGGAAGTGAATCCTCGGGGAATATTTTTCAGCTCTCTAATCAAACAAGTCTCGGTTTAAAAGAAGAAGAAATTATTGATAATATTGCTGGAGTAATTGACCAGGTCGTAGATAGGGAACGTCAGGCCAGAAAATACCTTTTGAGTGAACGAGAAATAGAAATCAAGGATAGAATCTGGAGGGCCTTTGGAATTCTTTCTTATGCCCGGAGAATTACCAGCGAGGAAGCTGTTGCCCTTTTATCTGACCTGAAAATGGGAATTGATCTGGGAATTGTAAAAAATATTGATCCTTCAATTTTAAGCCAGCTAATGGTTTTAATCCGCCCGGCCACCCTGCAAAGAATTACCAACAGGAAGCTGGATGAAATGGAAAGAGATATTGAAAGGGCGGAATTAATTAAGAAAAAGTTGGATGGAGGTGTCCAAAATGTTCGGTAGGTATACAGAAAGAGCACAAAAAGTTTTAATGTTGGCGGAGAAAGAAGCGCGCCGCCTTAACCACAATTATATAGGGACAGAACACCTGCTATTGGGTTTGATCCAGGAGGGCCAGGGGGTTGCGGCAAAAGCCCTCCGATCTATTGGAATAAACCTTGACCAGGTAAGGCAAAGCGTAGAACGCTACGTAGGAGAAATGGAGGCCGGCCAAAATCCCGAAATCACCCTAACTCCCCGGTCAAAAAAGGTTTTAAACCTTGCCCTTGATGAAGCGCGCCAGTTAAACCATAATTATATTGGCACTGAACACCTTTTGTTGGGCCTGATCAGAGAAGGAGAAGGCGTTGCGGCAAGGGTTTTAACTGAATTGGGAGCCGATCTGGAAACATTACGTAATGAAGTGATGACCCATCTGGGAGGAGTGTCAGGTGAGCAAACCCCAAGGGGTCAGACAAAATCCAACACTCCCACCCTGGACGAATTTAGCCGGGACCTTACTACCCAGGCCCGGGAGACCAAACTTGATCCTGTAATTGGCAGATCCCGGGAAATAGAAAGGGTTATTCAGATTCTAAGCAGGAGAACAAAAAACAATCCGGTTTTAATCGGAGAACCCGGCGTAG
>PUKG01000225.1 GCA_003550445.1 Halobacteroidaceae bacterium | reverse complement strand
CTGTCTTTGTCCAGGCCTTTCCCATAAAGGATAATTTCGGAAAAAGCATCGGGATCGTTTCCCTCCTTCACAACCTTAAAAACCTTGACAGCCTAGAAGAAATCCAGCAAAAGTTCTTTGCGGGTGTTTCCCATGAGCTAAAGACTCCCCTGACAACCATTCGGAGCTATGCCCAGGCCTTAACAGATGGAACCGTGGGGGACTCAGAAACAAGGGAACGTTTCCTTAAA
The DNA here is from genome assembly GCA_003550445.1 of Halobacteroidaceae bacterium. Taxonomy (GTDB): domain Bacteria; phylum Bacillota; class Halanaerobiia; order B1SED10-174; family B1SED10-174; genus T1SED10-26. Next base: position 2,433 of record PUKG01000225.1, on the reverse strand, counting down.
ATAATTTGCGAAGAAGCAGATAACTTAGCCGGCTTAATTAATGATCTTCTGGATTACTCCAGAATAAAAAGCGGAAAGATAAAACCAAAAAACACTAATTTCTCCATTACAGAGCTCGTTAGCAAAGTGATAAAAAGTCGGGAAAAAACCCTGGAGGAGAAAAAAATTGAAACCAATTTCAATCTATATCCTAATGGTCATTTTGCCTTTGGAGATCCCGCTCTTATTTATATTGTAATCTCCAACCTCCTGGACAATGCTATTGCTTTTTCTCCCCCAGATCAAAAAATCGATATAATAATTGAAGAAGATTCCGATAAATACTGGGTTATTGTTTCAGATGAGGGCCCCGGAATTCCAACAAAAGAATTGCCTTTTATCTGGGAACAGTTTTTCCGGGGGGAAAGGAATGGTCCCCAGCCTAAAAGGGGTTGGGGATTGGGTCTGGCCACTGCCCGAGAGATAGTTAATGCCCATGGTGAACGAATTAAAGCCGAAAACAAAAAGGAAGGTGGAGCAGTTTTTTCTTTCAGTCTTCCAAAAAACAAACAGCAGGCCTGAGCCTGCTGTTTTTCTATCGAGTTCCCAGCATTATTAATAGAATACCAGCTACCACCATGGCAATTTTATAAAGTTCCATCTGCCCCGATATTCCAAGAAGTCCAATACCACTTACCGTAAGAAAAACAAAGGGCCCAATACTGCCAATAAAAGCATTAATCTTAAGGGCATCTTCAACCCGGTTAAAATAAAACATCAAAATTGCCCCTATGATGCTTACCGAGCCAAATAGGATCCTTAAAACCGCCATCCTCATTACCGTTGCATCCATGTTATCCTCCTGTCCTGGAACTAATTCTGTTTTTTCAATTGTTTATTATTATAACATAACTCCGAGAAAAGTTCCTCCTATGCCTACTTAACTCCCTTTTCAAAAAGCTAAATAATTCTTAACCAACTCGTGGAGAACATCCCCCTTCTCCAAACCTTCCCCGGGAAAAAGAAATGCTCCGGTACTAAACTCTTCCCCAGGCTCGATTTCGTTAAAATCATTCATTCCAACTGTAAAATAACTATCCCCCGGAGGAGGCATTTCAAAAAAGCTTACCCTGGAATTTTCATCTCCAGTAATTATAAGTTTCTCTTTTCCCTGAATTGCAACCCAATCAAGATTATTTCGCTGGCTTTCAACAACCCCGATTTTTCTCTGGATTATTTCCTCTCCCTTTTTCAGTTGGACTTGAGAACCACGGGTCAAAAACTCGGGATTTAAAAAAATGTAAAATCCTGACCGGGCAAAAACCCGGTAATCATTTCTATTCTTTATCCTTAAGCCACAGAAAAGGGAAGGTATTCCGGGGATAGCAAAGTATTGAACCTTAACCTTCAACCCCTTCAAGCTCTCCTGGCGGGGTTGGATAGAAAATTCAAAACCTTCCCGGTCCAAACCCTGGCAGCTGATCTTTCTTTTTTCCCCTTCCACATTTTTTTCCCGGTTCAGGTTACCGGGATAAAAATCATCTTCTCCTGTAAAAATGACGGGGTGTATACCTCCAAACCAGGGGTAGCTCCAGTAATAATCACCCACCTCGGGATAAGGTGAGTTTAAAATTTCCATTCCTTTATACTGCAGTTTATAAACCGAGCAGGCAAATAAGGGATCTATTTCTCCCTTAAAAAGCCCACTTGATAACTCCCACCTGCCTTTTTTCTGGGCAGGATTTTCCTTTTCCTTTTCCCCCAAAACCACCAGGGGAAGTTCTTTTTCCCGTTCCCGGCCCCGGAGAGAATAATTAATTTTGGCGGAATAAAAACCCGGTTTTAGGTTACCCTTTTTCCACTCCAGAGGGAAGGAATACCCTTCTTTTTCCTTTAAAAAAGTACTGAATTCAATCTCCTTTTCAAAGTCAACTTTTAGCTGGAGTAGACAATGCCTTTTTGCGGGGTACAAACCTGAGATAACCCCTTCTCCTCTCCCATCAACAAGAACAGGAAACCCATTTCCCCAAAAGGGTTCACCCAGAGAAAAAACTTTTTGCTTTTTCCAATCAGGTATTTCTTTCTCAATTAATTCTTCCCAGGACCCCCTGCCCGCAAAAAACTCCGGTCCCGTTAAAACCCGGGATAAATTCTCTCCCAGTTTAAAGGATTCGTGGAAAAAATCAAGGCTATTATCCCTGATTTGCGCCTTCTCCAACCTTCCCGCAGGGATTATCCCCACAACTCTTTCATCCCTCTCCCAGGCAAGCCAGGGCAATCTGGAAAAAACCAAATCACCCCTTCCGGGGAAATTTTGGGCATCAAAATCTTCAGCAATTACACCTCCGTCAACGGGAAAAACCACCCGGGAAAAATCTTTTCCAGGAAAACCATTCCGGCTTTGAAAGCGGATTTTTTTGTTCTCATCATCCCTATTTGTTACTTTAACTTCAG
>PUKG01000185.1 GCA_003550445.1 Halobacteroidaceae bacterium | reverse complement strand
CTGGGAAGTTGAAAAACTAACTATTATTTTGGGAAAATGTGAATGAAGCAGGAGGTTTTTTGGAAAACTGATTTAGCTGGTGTTTTTTTTGGAAGACCCGATTCTGGAAATTATAGTTTTGGGAAGATTAAGCGGGGAAAAGGGAAAAACGGACTTAAAGGTAAAAAATATTTTTAACCGTTTCCTTCCAAAATGAGTTATAATTTCCTTAAGTAAATGGATTCCATAGAAATCCTTTATTTGATTTACCGGATCACTTTTATCTTGAATTCTTAAAAAGAAGAGATAGGTGATTTTTTTCCTCCAATGCTGGGGAAAATAAAACAGGCGTTAAAGTCAAATAATTTTTTTTGGAGGGAGGAGGAATTCCTTTGATTCCGAAAATTCTGGGAGGACTCACCTTGATCTTCATAATTCTCTCTGCTGGTTGCGGTTTTGCAATCCGCTACGGGGGAGAGCAATTCAAGGATGCAGTGAACGGTCATTTGGTTCTTGGACTTATAAGCCTGGTTCTTGCTGTAGCAACGTTTATAAGTCTTTTTAAATCTTAAACTTAAGCGGGGTGTATAAAGTGACCAGGAAAGTCTCAGCGGGGTTTGCAATTTTTGTGGGCATCTCTATGATAGGGCTGTGGACTATGTTACTTATAACCAGTCAGGTGCCAGAATTAGAGACGAGTCCTTTTAGTATTGCTTTTCACCTGGTAGCAGAAATTTTTACTGCATCCTTATTGATTATTGGGGGAATAATGGTTTACCGGAAACATTTGCTGGGAGAAAAGGTCTATTTAATCTCAATTGGAATGCTGCTTTATACGGTAATCAACAGTTCCGGTTATTATGCCCAAAGCGGGGATTGGGGCTTTGTAGTTATGTTTGCCATATTGTTCCTTATAGCGGTGATGACCATAACCAGGTTCTTGAGTATAAGGAAGGGTGCAATTAATTAGACCAGGGGATAGAAAAAACATTCCAAAAACCAGTGGTGTTATTTTCCCGGAAGAGTTACTCTGGCTCAACAGATTATAAAAAAAGGGGCAGAAATTATGGATTCTGCTAGCTGGTACTCAAAACTGAAAAAACCTGGATGGGCGCCTCCAGGCTGGATTTTTGGGCCTGTCTGGACTGTTCTTTACATTTTGATTGCAGTCTCTTTTGGGAATGTTTTCATTTTATTTGTACAGGGGGAACTACCCTGGCAGATTGTTCTGCCATTTGCGCTCAACCTTGTATTTAACTTTGCTTTTACCCCTTTACAATTTGGCCTTAGAAACAATTTTTTGGCATCAATAGATATTCTTATGGTTTTAACGACTCTCATCTGGTCAATCATTTCAATATGGGCCCAAATTCCTTGGGTAGCATATATTAATATCCCCTACCTGCTGTGGGTTGGTTTTGCTACTGTACTGCAGTTAACGGTGACTAATTTAAATAAATAAAAAAACTGGCAACTGATTTCCAGCAATTGGTTTTGAGGATAAAAAATTAGAAGTATTTATAGGTTAAAGATCCTTGGAAAATTAAGCAAGTATTTTTTTATTTAAATTGCAGGGACTTTTATAAGGACATAATGTTTTTGAAAAACGAGAAAAAGAGGAAATTTAACAAGCCTGTTTTTGCCAGAAACCCTTTTGGGCTCTGGTTTTTTGTTTAAATCCTGCTTGGTTTGTAAAATCAAATTTTGGGAAGGATTCTCAAGTGATTTGTTGAAGTACTTAAACAACATTGTACTTAATTAAATTTAAATTTTCCTACAATTCAGGATATTTCTGGGAGTTAAAAAGGATTTTTTAAAATTAAAAAACCAGAGGTCTCCTGTTTTTTTAACCGTTTATTTCAGCCTGATTTTACTGTTTTCCTTTTCACTCTGGTTTTTCACATTGGGGTCAAAACCAGACGAAGCCTGAAAAGTAAAAAGGGGGTGTTCATCGGAAAACCCAACCGAACCTTTTTGTCTCAAAGTATTATGAAGGAAATGGAAAAAGGACTTTGACCGAGAAATTTATTCTGGTAACTGTTGGGGCAGAAAACAAAACTAATAGGAGGGTTTGTTTTGAAAAGAATTACCCAGATCCTATTGCTGAGTATTTTTCTGGTGGTCAGTATCGGCGGAATGGCTCAAGCAGACGATGAAATGGTATTAAGGATTGGAAGAATAACCGAGCCAGAAGGTTATGATCCTCATACCATTATCGGAAGGGTTGCCAGGGAAGTCTTTACCATTTTATATGATAGGTTGGTGTATGTAGATGAAGAGGGAGGAATTCATCCCTGGCTTGCTGAAACCTGGGATATTTCTGATGACTTTACCGAGATTACCTTTTACCTCCATGAGGGCGTTACCTTTCACGATGGGACTCCTTTAAATGCTGAAGCAGTTAAATTCAACTTTGACAGGCTTTTGGATATTGACGGAACCGCAGCCGACCAGTTTCCAGATATGACAACTGAGGTTATAGACGAATATACAATAAGATTCCACCTGGAGGACACTTACGCTCCATTTTTCCACAGCCTTGCCAGTCCATTTGGTGGAATTGTTTCTCCCAAAGCTGTTGAAGAGTACGGTGATGACTTTTATATGAATCCGGTAGGAAGCGGTCCCTTTAAATTTGAATATCACGATATTGGGAATGAAATAGTTTTCTCCAGTTTTTCTGATTATCGAAAT
>PUKG01000051.1 GCA_003550445.1 Halobacteroidaceae bacterium | reverse complement strand
GCCCTCCAGGGTAATCACGAAGATATGCTTTGCCAATACATGGAGGCAAAAATAAACCGGTCTTTTCCCCAGCCTTTGCTATTTGAAGATCCAGTTAACTTTGACATAAAAAAACACTATGAGTGGATAAAAGACCTGCCCTTTATTCATACTGACCGGGATTTTCATTATGTTCACGGGGGGGTAAACCCTCAGAAATCAGCTGGAAAACAAAAAAAAGAAGAAGTCCTTTGGTTGCGACCCCAGGAAACGCCTCCCTCTACAGGCCAAATAACCAAACCTGTTATCTGTGGTCACACTCCAACTCCTCTTCTAAACTCACTATCAAAAAAATCAACAGATATTTATATTGATCCCAAAAGGGAAATTATCTGCATAGATACTGGTTGTTTTTTTACCGGGGTTCTGACTGCTTTAAATGTTTCCACAGGCGTTTATTATCAAACCTGTTAAATTAAGCAGGTATTGTGTCAAGGTGATTCAATAGCTTTCCTGATTTTTTGTTTCCAAAAAATTTGAAATGGGGGATTATTAATGAGGTATTCCGTGATCAGCCCTGACAGAAACGAAGTCTGGCAATTTTTCTTAGCTAAAAGGGTTTTAGAAAATAAGAATTCCCAATTACCTACCAGAGAATCTCTCTCGGCTACTATGGCCGATTTTTCTCAAGAAGAAATAAAAGAATTTCAGAATAATAGAGATGACATTTTTGTTACCGATACCCTTTTTGATTTTAGCATGGTCTGGGAATTCCTTGGAAGCCGCCGGGTTAAAATTACTGCAATTGTAAACCCAGAACATATGTTTGAAGTCCCTGATATTGATGGATAACTCTCCATAACCTCAAGTCTCATTACCCTAAAATGCTCAAAAACCTGACACCTAAAAAAGAAAAAAACCAGGAAAAATCCTATTGGATTAACCTGGCAATTCTTTTGCCAAAGAATTATGTTAATTTAATTTTCTTTCTAATTTTTGTTTTTCTCTTCCTTACTTGCCACTAACGTGTTCAGCTAGGGCACCTGGATCAGTTTGAGCAAGTCCGGAAACAACTCCCCCAAAAGTACGACCATCAACTCCATGTAATGCAGGCATACCCACTTGATTTTCAAGACCACACCCACTCACGTGAGCAGCAAGGGCACCTGGATCAGCTTGGGCAAGTCCGGAAACAGCTCCCCCAAAAGTGCGACCATCAACCCCATGAGCTGCAGGCATACCTTTCCCAAAAACGGGAAGGGCAATTGCCAGAACCATAACCGCCAGAACCACCAAAACCATTAACTTTTTCATCTCTTGTCCTCCTTTTTAATCCCCTTTTTAATCATTTAACCAGAGTAAAAATGCTGGAATAAGTATACAGGGAAAATTGTTTCCTCTGAAATAAAAACTAATGTTTTATTTCATCGATTCGACTATACTTTGAATAAAGGTTTTATCAAAAAAGCGAAAAGTTTTTCAAAAGGTTAAATTATGGACAAATTTTACGGCAATATATTAACTTTGTAAAGGGGAGTTTACCCGCATTTAAACTCTTCTGGGTCGTTTTTCGAGGGTTTTTTGGGGTTAAATCCTGGCTTTTTATTAATTACTATTCCTATTAAGGGGCTAGGAAATATAACCCCTCATACTTAATTTTTTTAAAATTTTTCTTACCAGTTCTTTTTTAGTTTTTACCGGCTAAAAGTAAAACTCCAGGTTGGAATATCTTCGAGCTTTTTATATCACAACCAAAAAAGCTCACCTTACTAAAAAAGGTGAGCTTTCGAATTTATTTAACTCTATAAAAGAAAACAAAATTAATTTTGATCAAGCAAGTTTTTTCTTTTTTAGGATCTTTTCATGTTCTTTAGCAAAACATAAGAAGAAATAAAACAACCTGCGGCAATTGGGATCCATAACACTATTTGCTCAAAGCTATCTGAAGTTCCAGCAAAAAACCCCCATAATGTAGCAGAAGTTAAAGCAGTCGTATAAACGCCTCCTTTAACATTCCAGATCAGGGCAAGAACATATCCCCAGGGTTGTTTTAACCAAAGCCATATAGCCCCCAGAAAACCTAAAGAAACTACAAGGGAAAGGTCAAGAGCAGCAATAAGGTTTGTCGGATGCCCTACCGTTGTCACAATTTCAGGAACGTCTCCGGTAAAAACATAGCCCAAAGAAACCGTCACGTGAAATATTCCAAGTATTATTGAAACCAACCCCATATACCCTGCAAGCCAGATAACGGGAGTGCTTGCTTTAAATTCTGAAGCAACACCTTTGAAATCCAGATAGGGCAGCCCTAAAATTAAAGCAAATAAAGACAGTGTAAAGAGAGCAACATAGATCAGGAAAAAACTGTTGAAAGCCGCTCCAAACAGGTAAAAAGAATAATTATATAAAGCAAAAAATAACATTCCAAACCATACGAGCTGCCAGCGTTGAGATCCCTGCCGGGAATATACCATAGAAGCAATTAAAAGGGGCAGGGCTAAAACAAGGGTTATCAAGTCATTTCCTAACCAACCTGACCTTACCTGGGGATTATCCTGGTACAATTCCCCTGCAAAAAGCCCACCAATCGCGGCAATAAACATTAATATAACAATTATTATGGAAAGGATGAAAATCACTTTAAATCCCGACTGGAACATAGCCCCCCTAATCTTTTTTGGTTTCTTTTTCACT
>PUKG01000213.1 GCA_003550445.1 Halobacteroidaceae bacterium | reverse complement strand
CTGAAAAGGGCAGCAACAATTATAAATAAAGGTGGTAAAAGGGCCAGGGGAGTTACAGGAAAGTTATCAGCGACGAATTGTAATAACTCGGTCCCTTCTGCCCCAAGGTGTCCCATGGTTCCAGTAAGTCCTCTTCCCAGCCAAAAATAGACAACTGCGGTTATCGAAAAAGCCGGAATGGTTGTAACGAGCATCTTTCCCAAAAGGTCCCGAATTGGAACCCCCGAAGTATGGGCTGTGAAAATCGCTATAGATGAAACAGGAGAAAATCGGTCCCCAAAATATGATCCAGAAACAATTGCCCCGGCAACAACAGGAAGAGGCAGGCCCAAACTGCTACCAATACTGAAAAGGGCAAGCCCCATAGTGCTAATTGTTCCGAAACCCGTTCCCATAGCCAGGGAAACCACAGAACACAACAAAAAAGAAACAAGATAAAATAACCGGGGGCTAATAAGATCCAGGCCGTAATAAACCATAGTGGGGATGGTTCCCGTATACATCCAGACTCCAATGAGTGCTCCAATCAACATAAGAATAAGGACTATTGGGCCTGATTTTTGTAACCCTTTCAATATCATTTCCTCAACTTTTATCCAGTCTCCACCCCAGATTACTGCAAGAAAGGAAGTAATTATTAACTGGAAAAGAATTGGCAGATGCAAAGGTAGCCCCAGAAGACCAAAACCTACAAAAACCAGGACTGCCATAAGAACAAGAATTAAAATAGCTTCTCTTAATTTAACTTTGGGCATGATGGCCTCCTATAAAAACCTAAACAGGGTAAATTATTCGTTGGGGTCATATTTCTTTTTGGATTTTATTGCTATACCCGTGAAATAAAAGAGTCCACCAAAAATTACTACCAGACCAAAAATTAACATTAATATTGCATCAAGTGGCATTTTTCCTCCTCCTCTTTATTCAGAAGGCAGATCCAAAAAATCAGGTCGGGACGCTTTTTTCCTGGCAAAGATGAAAGCAAGAGGTATCAAGATAAGAACAACCAACCATCCCCCGAACAACAGGCTTGTCGTTGGATAATCCCTGTAGGGAACCATAAGCCTTTCACTAAGGGTAAGAATAATTGAAATCCCGAGGATTAAGGGGGTAACATATTTAATCATTATATCCCACAGGGGACCAATTTTCACATCAGAAACCGGGTTAACGAAGCCCCTCATCCTATCGGCCTTATAAATCCAACCGATAAAGATACATTCCAATAGCCCAACCAGGGCCAGCCCAAAATTATTGACAAAGTGATCGACAATATCAAGCCACCAAAGCCCTGCCCCCGAAGAGAATAAAAGCCCTACAAGAAAACCAAAAAGGCAAACCAGCGGAACCCATATCGATCTGCTAACCTTAAACTTATCATCCAGGCTGGTTATTACAGATTCAGCCAGGGAAAAGGCAGAATCAATTCCCAGGGTAAGCAGGGTAAGGAAAAACACAAATCCAAAAAAGGCCGCCCCAAATGGAAGTAAAGATATTGCCTCCGGGTAAGCAATAAAAGCCAATCCAATTCCTTCTTCTACTACACTTTCAACTCCTACGTTTTGAACACCGGCCATATAACCAAGGGTACCAAAAACTGCAAAGCCAGCAAGGAAACTTATTCCAGCATCTGCAAGGGCAGTAATGATAGCATTATTGGTTATATCACTATTCCGGGGAAGATATGAAGCATAGGCAATCATAACCCCAAAACCCAGGCTCAGGGTAAAAAATACCTGGGAGTAAGCTGCAACCCAAACATTATAATCAAGGAGGGCAGAAAAATCAGGCTGGAGATAATATGTAAGTCCTTCCATAGCTCCAGGGAGAGTAAAGGCCCTTACACCGAGAATAAATAGCAGAAAAATTGGTAAAGGGACTGTAATCAGGACAACTTTTCCCAGGAATTGAACTCCTTTATGCATAATAAACCAGATTACAAACCAGGTCAAAATTAACCCAATTACCACAGGGACGCTAATAGGCCCTAACTGAAGGGGTCCATCTGTACTGTTCAGAACATCCCGATAAAAAAACTCCAGAACCCTTCCATCCCAGGCTACTGACAGAGAAGCATAAAGATAGTTCCAGGTCCAACCCATTATCACAGCATAATAAGACAATATAATAAATCCGATAAAAACAGCCCACCAGCCCAGGCCTTCCCAGGATTTTTTAATTCTGGCAATAGCCCCCGGGGCACCAGCTTGCATTTTTTGTCCAAGTCCATACTCCAGGATTAAAAGAGGTATCCCGGCCGTGAAGAGGGCTATAAAAAATGGTATAAGAAAAGCCCCTCCTCCATTTTGATAGGCTATGTAAGGAAAACGCCATGCATTTCCCAGGCCCGCCGCAGAACCTATGGCAGCAAATACGAAAGCAGGACGATTCAACCAGCGTTCCCTTTTTAAAGCCATACACACACATCCTTTCCGGGTAACCATATTTCTCCCTGACGATATAATTCTGCGCCTGTTGAATATTACCTGCCTTGCCGCTGGCAGAGCTCTCCCAGGAGATCTTTTACCATCCTAAAGTAATCTCCAGTTCCTTTGAAACCCACAAAATTCTCATCTCCCCAGAGATTTTCAATCTTGCTATCCCCAATACCTTTTTTCATTATTTCCAGGAGATCGATTTCTTCCTCGTAATTTGGACTTTGAACCAACCTTAT
>PUKG01000198.1 GCA_003550445.1 Halobacteroidaceae bacterium | reverse complement strand
TCCCCCGGGCAGGAACACTCTGGGTTCTTTTAGGAGAAATTAAAAGAGAACAGGGAGATCTATCCGAAGCCCAACGCTGCATGGAACGAGGTCTTTTTATTTCCCAAAAGGAAGTCCCAACCTACGCCTGGAACCTGCTTTTTAAAGTTGGACTTTTGTTTTCCCAAAAACATTTTGCCGAAGCCCTTTCTACCGCCGAAAAAATCCAAAAAATGAGCAGGAAATACCAACTTCCCCTTTTCATTTCCTTCCCCGCAAAAATCTGGCAGGCTCGTATTTTACTTACCCTTGGGGAAGAAAAAAAAGCCGAAGAAATTCTTGCCGGAGAAAGTATTACCCCGCAGGAAAACCTTCAGAAGGGAAAAGAAAATGGGTTCCTTAACCTGTGCCGAAAACTTGTTACCCAAGAAAAAATAGGCGGGGAAAATTCCCCAACTAAAAGATTATTAGAATCCCTGGAAAAACAGGCAACAAAAAATAAAGATAAAGCCCTCTTCCTGGAAACCCGGGTTTTAATAGCAAAATTGGAGGAAAAAACTAAAAACCCGGAAAAAGCCAAAAGAACCCTTATTTCCACCCTTAAAGAGGGGAAGGAAAATGGATTCTTCCAGCTATTTGTTGACCAGGGCCCCCTATTACTCTCCCCTGTTTTAAAAGTATTAGATGATGTAAAACAAAAAAACCCCGAGCTGGAAAATTACCTGCAAAACATTCTCCAGGCAATTTCCCCGGAGAAAACCACTCAAAAGGAAAGCCTTTCCCTCAAAAAATCCTCTTCTACAGAAAAACTTGTTGAAAATCTAACTGAAAAAGAAATTGAGGTTTTACAACTGATCAGTAAAGGCTTCTCCAACCAGGAAATCGCCCGGGAACTTTTTCTCTCCCCGAACACGGTAAAATGGTATAACAGTAATATTTTTGGAAAACTGGGGGTAAATAGGAGAACCCATGCCGTTGCAGAAGCCAGGCGATTAAACATTCTTTCCTGAGCTCCGAACCAAATTTTTAATTTTAAATCTTCTTTTCAATGTTCAATGAAAAAACCCGTCTTTTCCTTTGACGGGTTTTATCTTTTTAACCTTCTTCACCGGATAAGGAAGGTTGGAAAACCACTCCATCCTTTACACCTTTTTGAAAGCTCACACCGAATAAAACTACAAAAAGGATTATTCCGCTGATAAAAGGCAAAAACATATTAAAATCGAATACGGCCCCCGCCCAGAGGGGACCAAAAATCCTTCCAAGGCTCATTGATGCTTCTGCCATTCCCATCGCCCTCCCCTGCTTCACAGATGTTTTTTTGGAGATCTCTGCCAGGGCTGCAGGTTTTAATAAAGCATTTAAAAGAATGAAAAAACTCATTGCCAAAAGGGCTGAGATAAAGCTTTGGGCAAGAAGGATCAGCATAAACCCAAATGCATTTCCCAAAAGGCCAAATATAATAACTTTCTTTTCCCCGAATCTTCGTGTCAATGGCCCTACAATTATTCCCTGGGCCAGAGCATACATAAAAGCCATACCCATCATTATTGCCCCCACTTCCTCCGGGCCGCTTCCGAACCTATTCAGGGCATATAACCCGTAAATCCCAGAAAAAATGGTCTGCCCGAATATGGCAACAAAAGCCATGGAAAGCCCAAACCCAATTGGCGAAAATAATGACTTCCAGAGTCCTGTTACCTGTAAAAACCTGACCTCAATGGTTTTTGTCCTTTCTTCTCGGGAAAGGGATTCCGGAAGAACAAGGAGGACCATAAAAAAAGTAACCAGGCAAAACCCTGCGGCTACGAAAAATGGAGTTGAAATTGTTTGAGCAGCAAGAAAGCCTCCCAAGCCCGGTCCCAAAATCAAACCCAAGCCAATGGCTCCACCAACTTTACCCATAGCTCCTCCCCTCTGTTCAGGAGTTGAAAAATCACCTGCGTAGGCCTGGGCTGCGGGAAGGGTTGCCGAGGAAAGGATCCCATTTAGGATTTGAGCCCCATATAGCATCCACAATTCTGTAGCCAGGGCAATAATTACCATGGCTATTCCCATACCCGTAAGTCCCAGCAACAAAAGAGGCTTTCTTCCAATTTTATCTGATAGACTGCCCCAGATTGGAGCAAAAAATAACTGCATAACTCCATAACTTGCAATTAAAAGACCGTAATGAATTCCCCTGCCGCCAAGGCTCTCCAGGAAAAAGGGAAGAACAGGCATGGCAATTCCGTATCCAATCATTACAACCACAAGGCTGATTAGCAAAATAAATAAATTTTTGGTTTTCATTTTTATCCCTCCAATACCGACCGTCGGTATGCTTTGGTTGTAAGGAAACCTTCTCCTGCTAAGAAAAAGGTTTTCTTTTCCTTTTAGATCCTTACTGATCCAGGATCTCCCCTAAAAAGTCCCTGATTACCTCATTGGTCTTTTCGGGATTTTCCTGGTTGGCAATATGGTGGGCATCTTCAATTATTTTGAACCTGCTTTCCGGGGTTTCATTATGCCAGCGTTTCATCTGTTTCTGGACAAAAGAAATTTCATGATCCCCGTGGCACAAAAGTTTCGGTTCAGGAGTATGGGCGGGAAGTCCCCGTACCATATCCCTCATTAATTCCTGGGTTAAGTGGGCCATAACTTTTTTCCCGTTTTCTGCTGCAATTCTTTCCACGTAAGCCCGGGTTTCTGGTTTTAATGTCCTGTG
>PUKG01000286.1 GCA_003550445.1 Halobacteroidaceae bacterium | reverse complement strand
GAATTAGCCCCAGCATCAATTAATAAGGCCATTTGAGTTAAGCCCGGAACTGGAGTAGCTATTCCCGGACGGTCAATTCCACTTATTCTTCCCACCAGGAAAATCCCGGCTGCCATTGTTGCGCCGGTATTTCCAGCAGAAACATAAGCCTGAGCACGCCCTTCTTTAACAAGTTGAGCCCCCTGCATCAGGGAAGAGCCCTTTTTTTCTTTTAAAACTCGGGAGGGAGCCTCATCCATTTCCACAAGTTCAGAGGTATGAAATATCTCGACGGAAGAAGGTTTCCCGCCATGCTTACCAAATTCTTTCGACAGAGTGTCAGAATCTCCTGTCACAATAATCTCCGGCCCCCCTGCATTACAGGCCTCAATTATACCCTTTACTATTTCCCCTGGGGCATGATCTCCACCAAAACCATCAATTGCAACTTTCAACTTACTCCCTCCTCGTATAATAAAATTGACTCAAAAGAAAGCTCATTTCAGTCAACTAAATTATTCTCATCCTTAGACACCCATAAATAGTGGTAATGTTTTTTTATACCCATGTATGTAAAAAAAGTTGTTTACGTAGTGGACTTAATGACCTATAGTAGACTTTGTAATTGACTTTTCAAGAATCGTATCCCTTTGGGAAATAATTCCCTGACCTACAATCCAGGGATTATCTTTCCTTTAATTAGTAAGCCCCGTTAAAAATGTTTGGGATAATCCGTTTCCCTCACCAATTTTTGCCGAAAAAAATACAAGATAAAGAAAACTCCTTTATCTTGTATTCAAAGGACAGAAACATTATACCTCAATCGCCTTTTTGCCTTTGTAGTTTCCACATTCAAGGCATACCCTGTGCGGAAGTTTTGGTTCGCGACACTTGGGACACTCCACCAGCTGGGGAGCGGTAGCTTTCCAGTGTGTCCGACGCTTTCTTTTTCGAGTTTTGGATACTCTCCTCTTGGGGACCGCCATTTTGCCACCTCCTAGTATTAATTCTCCAGATACTGGCGCAATTTCTCCCATCGAGGATCAATTGCTTCTTGTTTGCAATCACATTTGCCACTGTTCATATTTTGTCCGCAACCCGGACAAAGACCTTTACAGTCCTTTTGGCAGATAGATTGCATGGGAATACTCAAAACCAGGTGCTGGTAAATTTCCTGGGTGATATCAAGAACGCTATTTTCATCAAGGTTTAATTCTTTTTTGGAATAGGTTTCAGTTATTTCCCGAACAAAATCCCATTTAAAAAACTCCAAACAGCGAGTACAAGCAAGTTCGACTTCACCGGTAATGGTTCCCTGGACCAGAATATCATCCTGAGTGTTAGTTAGGGTAATTTTAACTCGGGGAGGGTGAGGGAATATAATCTTCCTGGATTGAATTTCAATTTCCTCAATCTCAAAATCATCCTCCACAGAAATGGTGCCACCTAGGGAGCCTAAAATATCCTTAAGATTTATTTTCATTTAAACTCCTCCTTAACCCTCACACCATTATATAAGGAAGGTTTCCCCTTGTCAAGAAGACCCGTTAACCAGTTCGTGAGTGTCCCTGGCAATTACCAGTTCTTCATTGGTGGGAACAATAAAAGCCTTTACCCTGGAATCTGGGGAAGAAATTTCCGTCAGTTTTCTCCGGGCCTTGTTTTTCTCCAGATCAAGAGTAACTCCTAAAAACTCCATTCCCTCTAATGCCTTTTTCCGAACGATATCAGAGTTTTCGCCAATTCCGGCGGTAAAGACAATGGCATCCAAGCCACCCATAGCAGCAGCATAAGCCCCAATATATTTTTTAACCCTATAGCAGAAAATGTCAACTGCTACCTGAGCCCTGTGATTTCCTTCTTCTGCGGCTTCTTCAACATCCCGGGAATCGTTGCTAATCCCAGAAATCCCAAGAAGTCCACTTTCCTTGTTCAGGACGTTTTCAACCTTTTCAGCATCCCATCCCTTGTTCTTCTGAAGGAAGGGAACAATTGCGGGGTCAATATCTCCACATCTGGTTCCCATTACCAGTCCTTCAAGGGGAGTAAAACCCATACTGGTATCAACTGATTTCCCCCAGTCAATAGCAGTAATACTGGCCCCATTTCCCAGGTGAGCAGTAATTATTTTTAAATCTTCAAGTTTTTTCCCCATTTCTTTCGCTGCCAGTTGGGCAACAAATTTATGGGAAGTTCCGTGAAAACCATAACGGCGGATCCCCATTTCCTTGTAAAAATCATATGGTAAGGGATAAACATAAGCTTTTTCCGGCATTGTTTGATGGAAAGATGTATCAAAAACGGCTACCTGGGGAACCTGGGGAAGCAAGTCTTTAACAACCTCAATCCCTGCAGCATTATGTGGATTATGGAGGGGCGCTAATCGTGAAAGGTCTTTAATTTCTGCTAACTCTTCCTCTCCTACTCTTGTTGATTTGGGAAAAGCTTCCCCACCGTGGGCAACCCTGTGACCTACAGCCTTTAGTTCATCGATGTTTTCTATAACTCCAAACTCTTGATCCTGAAGAATTTCAATGACCAGACTGACCCCGGTGTTATGGTTTGGGATTTCCTTTTCAATTTTGGTTTTCTTTCCATTAACTTCAGCATTATGCTCCAGGAAAGAACCATCAATCCCAATTCTTTCCACAATTCCTTTGGCTAAAACAGATTCATTTGTCATATCAAAAACCTGATATTTTATTGACGAACT
>PUKG01000293.1 GCA_003550445.1 Halobacteroidaceae bacterium | reverse complement strand
TTTTCCTGGCAGAGATCTTCAACAGGGCATACCAGAGCACAGGTAGCAGAAAAAATGTTTTTGTCATAAAGAACCCTTTTGGCTCCCTTAATATCCCCTGTCCTTATTTTATTAATAAACCCGGGTATATCTATTCCCGCCGGGCAGTTCTCCTGGCAGGGAGCCTGGTAGCATTTCAAGCATTCCGAGGCTTCGGAAAGAGCAGCCTCCTTGTTCAACTTCTTTTCTTCAGCCATCAACAATCCCCCTATCTAAAAAAATTGGTTATTACTCATCCTTTTCCCTAAAGTCTTCAGGCTGAACGGGCAGGCGGGAAATTATCTTTCCGGTTATATTATATATGGCATTTACTACAGCAGGTGCCACGGGTCCGCCGGGAAGCTCTGCCATGCCCTTTGCTCCAAATGGTCCTTCAGGATGATTATCCTCAACTATAATCGACACCACTTCCGGCATATCTCTTGCCCGTAAAATCTTGAGGCGAGCCAGGTTATTCTGGACTGGGAATCCATCTTTAAGAAAGTAATTTTCACTGAGGACATAACCCAGGCCCATGGCAACCCCACCCTGAATCTGGCTTTCAACTCCCTGGGGATTTACCTGCCTGCCTACATCATGGGCGGCAAAAACCTTATGAACCTTTAACTTCCCTTTTCCCTCGTTAACCTCAACAATAACCCCCTGGGCTCCAAAACAGTAAGCAAAATGAAGGTGATTTTCTCCTTTTTCTATTGGTTTTTCTGGAATATCTTCCAGGGAAAGGGGGTGAGTTTCCGGAGGTTGATAAACAAAATCATGCCGTAAATTCGGGATCAACTTACCCAGTTCCTTGAGTGTCATAACCCTATCTCCAGTTGATTTTTTAAGAAAATCTCTCCCCTTCAAATCTAAGTCGGCAGGCTCAATTTTTTTCTTTTCCGCCACTTCTCCAATCAGTTTTTCTTTAAATTCCCGGGCACAACCCGCAACTGAATTCCCACTCAAAAAAACCATCCGCGAAGCGGTAGTAACTCCCACGTCAGGAGTCAGAGCAGAATCTGCTGAAACAACTTTAATATCCCGGAAAAAACAATTCAAAACTCCGGAAGCAATCTGGGCCATTGCCGTATCTGAGCCCTGCCCGGAATCAACACACCCAACAAAAAGGGTTAGGGTTCCATCGGGATTTATCTGCAAACCAGATCCCGTTTTTTCAGGCAACCCTGCTCCCATCCCAACGTTTTTATATCCTCCTGCGATTCCAATTCCCATTTTCCCGCCAATCTGTGGTTGGGGAATTTTCTCCTTTTGCAGAGTTTCTTTTAACCTTTTCAGGCACTCCTTGAAGCCAACGCCTCCCCCCAGGATATGCCCGGTTATTGTTGCTTCACCTTCCTCCAGGGCATTTTTCAGTCTGAATTCCAGGGGATCCATATTTAATTTTCGGGCAATTCGGTCCATCTGCAATTCTGCCCCAAAGTTAACCTGGGGACTACCAAAGCCTCTGAATGCTCCTGCCGGAGTATTGTTTGTATAAACGGAAAAAGTCTGGACTTTTACATTTGGAACCACATAAGGACCCATAGCAAAAGCGGTATGACGAAGAGCCACGGGTTCTCCAAGTGAAGCATAAGCCCCGGTATCGCTGTATATTTTTGCCTCTCCGGCAATTATTTTCCCTTCTTTATTAACACCCGTTCGGTAATGCATTTTTGCTGCATGTCTTTTAGTTGACATTCTAATTGTTTCTTCCCGGGAAAGGATTATTTTTACCGGCCTCCCCGTTAACATGGCCCCAAGGGCACAGTGAATTTGAACAGTCGGTTCTTCCCGCCCTCCAAAAGCACCCCCGGTTTTGGTGGTTATTACCCGAACTTTTTCCAGGGGAAGGTTGAGACTGGCGGCAATCATTTCCCGGAATTGATGAGCCCCCTGGTTGGGACACCACACAGTTATTAAACCATCTAGGTACTCTGCCAGACCTCCATCGGGTTCCAGGTAGGCATGTTCCCCAAATGGGGTGGTGTATTCGCCTTCTACAACAATATCCGCTTCTTGCATTGCCTTTTCCGGGTCACCTTTTTTTATTTTTAATTCTGTAAGGACATTTCCTCCGGCATGGATTTTTTCCGCCCCCTCCTCAAGGGAATCCGTGGGGCTGAAGTAAGCAGGAAGTTTTTCATAGATAACCTTTATTTTTTCAGCTCCCTCTTTAGCAGCTTCTTTACTTTCTGCCAGTACAAGGGCTATTGGGTCTCCGGTAAAACGAACCTTGTCTCCTGCAAGAACAGGCTGATGGGGAATTTTAAGGCCGAAGGCATTCCGTCCCGGAATATCCTTTGCAGTAAGGATCCTAACTACTCCTCTAACCTGTAATGCTTCTTCAATATCCACCTGGATTAACCGGGCATGGGGTTCATTGCTGAGGTGTAATTTTCCGTAAAGCATATTTTCCCGGAAAAGATCATCTACATAGAATGGTTCTCCCCTGGCTTTGGCAACGGCATCATTTTTTACTATATTTTCGCCCACCCGGGCAATAATATCTTTTTCCTTTTCTTCCCTTTGTTCACGAATGTACCTTGCTCCCAGTTTTACCGCCTCAACTATTTTTATATAACCGGTACAGCGGCAAAGGTTCCCCTGCAGGGCTTTTTTTATTTGTTCTTCCGAAGGGTCTGGATTTTTATCTATTAGAGCTTTTGCAGACATAATCATCCCGGGAGTACAAAAGCCGCACTGAATGGCTCCGGTTTCAGAAAAAGCCACCTGGAGTGGATGAAGTTCCCCGTTTTTAGCCAGGTTTTCAATGGTTTCCACCCTGGCACCTTTAAGTTCTGAAACCATTGTTCTACAGGCCAGACGGGCTTTCCCATCAACAATAACGGTGCAGGCACCACAGTGCCCTTCAGAACACCCATCCTTGCACCCCAAAAGCCTCATTTCTTCCCGCAAGAATTCAAGAAGGTTTCTGGTTTCTCCCTTTGGTATAGCTTTTTCAATCCCATTTATCCAAAAACCGGTTTCTCCAGGCAAACAAATCACCTTCTTTAGGAATTTTTCTTTTCCCGGTCTTTTATTGCTTTAAAAACCTGATCCGGGGTCACAGGAGTATGAAAAAACCGGACCCCTGTTGCGTTGTAAATTGCGTTTATAATTGCCGGGGCTGCTGGTAAAAGAGCAGGCTCTCCAATTCCCTTTGCCCCGTATGGCCCCGCTGCATCACCACTTTCAACTATTTCGGTAATTATCTCCGGCATATCCAGAGAAGTTGGTATCAGGTAGGTAGAAAGATCAGCATTTTTAGTTATTCCTTCTTCAATAACCTGTTTTTCCATCAATGCCATCCCAACGCCCATAACCGTTCCACCTTCACTTTGCCCTTCAACACCAATCCGGTTAATTACCCTGCCCACGTCTGGAACAGCAACAACCCGCAGGACCCTGGTTTCTCCTGTATATTTATCAATCTCAATCTCGGCAATGTGGGTATTAAATGTATAGGCAACGTAAACCAGATTCCCCTGTCCCGTGGCTTCATCGGGAACATCAGTCCTCGGGAAATAGCACCCTTCGGCATGTAGCGGATCTCCTTTTTCTCGGGCTATTTTTGCAAGTTCAGCAAGAGAAATCCGGGTTTCAGTTCCCTGTAAAACTATTTCCCCTTCCTGCACCAAAAACTGGGGGTGATGTTTTACCAGCTCCAGGGAAGCCCGGTGATAAATTTTCCCCAGTAGTTCCTCAGCTGCTAACTTGGCGGCATTCCCAGAAAAAATTGTTTGCCGGGTTGCTGAAGTTGAACCTGCATTTTTACTGGTATGGGTATCCCCCGGAGCGAGTTCTACAAGTTCAAGGGGAATATCCAGAACTTCCGCTACAATCTGGCAAACCACAGTTAAAATGCCCTGGCCAACATCTGCTGCTGCAGAGTGGACTAAAATTTTCCCTTCATCGGTAACTTCCAGGTCGACTATAGAATGGTCGGGAAATCCCTCTCCGTAACCGCAGCCAAACATGGAAGATGCAACTCCTATTCCCCTGATTTTTCCATTTTCCTCTTTGGAAAGCTGATCGGGTTTATACCCGAAGACCTCTGCTGCTTTCTCTAATGTATCTTTTACACCGACACTTGTAGTTAGAATCTGGCCATTGGGAGTCATTGAGCCCAGTTCGTAAGCATTTTTCTTGCGGAATTCTAAAGGGTCAAGGCCAAGTTCTGCGGCAATGCAGTCCATCTGAGTTTCATAGGCAAAGGCAGCTTGAGTTGCCCCAAAACCCCTCATTGCCCCGGCGTAGGTGTTATTTGTGTATGCGGTATAGGAAACTCCACTTAAATTGGGCACATTATAGGGACCGGTGCACATGTATAAAGCCTGATGGACTACCGCAGACCCGGTTGAAGCATAAGCTCCAGTATCCCCAATAACCTCTGCTTTCCAGGCAGTAATTGTCCCGTCTTTTTTCACGCCGGTCTTATGGCGGAAAATAATTGGATGGCGCTTATTTTGTGTAAT
Source organism: Halobacteroidaceae bacterium (assembly GCA_003550445.1). Taxonomy (GTDB): domain Bacteria; phylum Bacillota; class Halanaerobiia; order B1SED10-174; family B1SED10-174; genus T1SED10-26. Next base: position 7,978 of record PUKG01000293.1, on the reverse strand, counting down.
CATAAGTTCTTCCCGGGTCATTTCCATTTTTACAGGTCTTCCGGTTAAAATTGCCATTAAAGCAATAATTATATGGACAGAAACATCCTCTCTTTTTCCAAAGGCTCCTCCAATGGCAGGCTGGATAATCTGAACCTGTTCTGTTTTCATATCCAGGGCCTGAGCCACATCTGCCTGAATATCATGCAGCCACTGGGTAGCAACCCACATGGTACAAACCCCGGTTTCTTTATCATACTTTGCAACTCCTGCTTCCGGTTGGAGAGCAACATGTTCTATATGGGGAGTCCTAATTTCATTTTCCACAATTACATCTGCTTCGGAAAAACCCCTTTCCAGGTCTCCCCGCTCCAGGCGATGAGTACAGAGAAGGTTTCCGGGATTTAAACCGGGATCACAATTTTCTTCCCGGGGTTCATGGATATACGGGGATTCTTTTTCTAAAGCCTTTAGGGGATCAGAAATTACAGGTAAAGGTTCATAATCAACCTCGATATAGTCCAGGGCCTGCCTGGCAATGGTTTCAGTTTCTGCAGCAACAATGGCCAGTGCATCTCCCATGTACCGGGTTTTTTCTCTAACAAGGACCTCCTGATCCTTGAAAATCATCCCAAAATTCTTAACCCATGGAACATCTTTTGCTGAGATTGCCATGGCAACACCCGGAATAGTCCTTGCTTTGCTCACATCCACGGATTTAATTCTGGCATGGGGGTGGGGAGCACGTAAAACTTTTAGATAAAGCATATCCTCAAGGTAAAAATCGGCAGAATATAGAGCTTTTCCGGTAACCTTGTCCCTGGCGTCAACCCGATCAATTTTTTTCCCAACGTACCTATTCCTCATGCCCTTCCCTCCCCTCAGTTACAGATTCAATTGCTTCAATAATTTTCACATAACCCGTACAACGGCAAAGGTTTCCGGAAATCCCTTCTTTGATATCATCCCGGTTAGGCCGGGGATTATTTTTCAAAAGATAATAGGCGGAAATAAGTATCCCCGGAGTACAGTAGCCACACTGTACCGCTCCCTTTTTTATAAAAGCATCCTGCAGGGGATGCAACCGGTCCCCCGAGCTCAATCCCTCAATAGTTAAAATTTCTCTACCATTTGCCTGTGGAGCAAGCACAAGACAGGAGTTAACCGGTTTCCCATCCATTAAAACAGTACAGGTTCCACACTCTCCTTTTCCACAGCCTTCCTTCGTCCCGATTAGCCCCAATTCATTCCTGAGCAGGTCAAGCAATCTTGTTGCAGCTTCAACCTCCCGGGAATATTCTCTCCCATTAACCTTGAATTCCACTTTAACCTTAGCCATTTTCCCTCACCCCTTCCTGGGAAAGAAGCTCATACATCCCTTTGCGGAGAAGGTTTCCCAGGACCTGCGACCTGTAATCCCCTGTTCCCCGAATATCATCAATTGGGCTTGCTTCTTTTTTTAATTGGTCCGCCGCTTTGTCAAGGGGGAGTCCTGCCAGTTTTTGGCCTTCAAGGATACTTTCAGTTTTTCTTGCCCTCAAAGGAACTGGAGCAACTGATCCTGCCGCGAGGCGAATATTTTTTACCACTCCATCCTGAAAATTCAGGGCAATTGCAAGACTTGCAACGGCAATGGCCAGGGCCCTGCGCTGGCCTACCTTTAAAAATGTTCCCCGGAAATCTCCCTTGGGCAGTGCAAACTCAACTCCGGAAATTATTTCGTCGGGATTTTTCCTTGTTTTTCCCGGCCCTGTAAAAAAATCTGCCAGTTTAAAAGACCTTTCTCCTTCTGGTCCTGCAAGAAAAACCACAGCATCAAGAGCAATTAATGGTGGGGCCAGATCTGCGGCAGGTGATGCATTAGCAAGATTGCCTCCCAATGTTCCCTGATGCCTGATTTGAGGGGCCCCAACACTTTTTGCAGCCCTGCACAAAAAGGGCACAATCTTTTGTAATTGAGGGTTCCGGTAAATCTGTTCGTGAGAGGTTAGTGAACCAAGGAAAATTTTATCTTTGCCTATTTCCAGGCCTTTCAATTCCTCAAGTCGTGAGATATCAAGAACATTACCCATTTTTTCCCGGGCGTCATAAAACTTAACCAGAAGATCGGTCCCCCCCGCCAGAACCTTGCAGGAAGGGTCCTCCTTTAAAATCTGCAGAGCTTTCTGGAGAGAATCCGGGGCCGCATACCCCAGATCAATTATCATCAGCATCATCCTCCTTTTCTTCTCGGGGAATAATCAGATTAAGAAGACAGGTAACAATGGCAGTGGTAGCAATTGGCTGCTCAAAAATACTTGCAATAACCCCCGGTAATTGCTCGGTTGCCTCCGGGACGTACTGAACCCCCATACCCAGGGCAAGGCCAATGGCAAGGATAAACATATTTCTCTCGGTAAGGCCCCCTCGGGAAACTATTCTGATTCCAGAAGTTGCTACAAGGCCAAACATTGCAACGGTGGCTCCTCCCAGAACGGGTCTGGGCATTACACTTACCAGGGCCCCAATTTTAGGTAAAAAGCCAAGGACCAGAAGGATGGTCCCACAGGCCAGTCCAACCACTCTGCTTCCAATTCGGGTCAGGTGAATTACTCCAATATTCTGGGAAAAAGTTGTATTGGGCATCGAGTTAAAAACCGCCGCTATTGCAGAACCTATTCCATCAGCAAGGACTCCCCCCCGGAGCCGTTTGCTATGTAATTTCCCGGTAACGGGTTCTCCAGAAGCTTCGGCAGTAGCTGTAAGGTCACCTATGGTTTCAATGGAGGTGATGAAATATGCCACAACCCATGGAATTACGGCTGCCCAGCTAAAGCTTAATCCATAGGCTACCGGCCTGGGAAGGGTTAACCACCCGGCATCTGCAACAGGGCCGAAATCAACCAACCCCAGGGGCAAACTTACAAGGTAACCGACAATAATACCAACTGCAACCGCTCCAATTCGGGCCAGACCCCGCCCAAACCTATTAAAGTAAATTATTATCGAGAGAACAAAAAGGGCCAGGATAATATTACGGGGACTGGCAAAATCCTCGGCACCTACTCCTCCCAAAAAATCGTTCATCCCCGAACCGATCAGGCTAAGACCGATCATCATAACCACAGAACCAGTAACAACAGGGGGAAATATTCTTCGGGCCTGCTCGACAAACTTGGAAAGGACCATTTCTACGGGTGAAGTAATTAAGGCCATTCCAAAAATCAGGGGCAACCCTCCCGCAAGCCCGGCGGAAATTGCTGGAGGTAAAAAGGTAAAGCTTGTCCCGTGGACACCCAACAGCCCGGAGCCAATTGGGCCGAGGGTTTTAATCTGCAGCCAGGTGGCTATTCCTGAAGCAATTAAAGCCATTGATACAATAAAAGCAGTTGTTTCAGTATCGAGTCCAATTGCTCCTGCTACAATTAAAGGAGGAGTAATAATCCCCACAAACATTGCAAGCATGTGCTGGAGGCCAAGAAGAATTGTCTCCATTAATGGGGGTCTATCCTCCAGTTTGTAAAGAACAATGGCCTTTTCATCAAGCCTCTTTCTTTCCTCCATTAATCACTTCTCCCCTCTATATTTCCTTCCAAACCCGCTCTGCCCTCTCCCGGGCTTTTCGGAAAATTTTTGTTTCATCAATGCCAACAAGTTCCCGGTTTTCTAGGATTACTCTACCATCAACAAGAACAGTCTCCACCATCCGTCCCGATATCCCCATCAGAATATGCATGTAAAAATTTTCTGCAGTAATTGGAGTTCGAGGAGTATAATCCAAAACGATAACATCTCCCCGATTCCCAGGTGCAATTACTCCTATTTTCTGGTCAAACTGCCTTTCCATTATTTCAATATTATTGGTGAAAGCCATTTCCTGGACTTCTCCCCAGGCAACAGAAGGATCGGCTTCCCCGTGTTTATGCAAAAGATTGGCAACCTTAATTCCCTCAAACATGTCAGTTGTATAACCATCTGTTCCCATCCCAACAAGGAGGCCTTTTCCCAGCATTTTTAGCACCGGAGCCCTTCCTACAGCATTTCCCATGTTCGATTCGGGGTTATGGATAACGGGGGTACTTCTTTCCCTCAAAATTTCCATTTCCTCCTCGTCAATGTGAACCCCGTGAATTGCCAGGCTTAAATCATTCCAGACTCCCCAATTGTCAAGCCTTTTCACAACGGGAACTCCGTGCTTTTCCAGGGACGCCTCTCGATCGGCCTTTCCCTCGGCAGTGTGAATGTGGAAACCAATTTCCCTGGTTCCAATTGCCTCCAGACATCTATCAAGGGTTTTATCCGAGAGAGTAAAGGAAGCGTGCAAACCAAAAGAAGAAGCCAGTAAAGGGTTTTGTTCTTTCTGACAGCGATCAAAGAAGCGAACATTTTCCATTATCCCCTGTTCCGCAACTTTTTCTCCATCCCTATCCGAAACCTCATAAGCAAGGCTGGCCCTGATTCCCAGCTCGGTGCAAGCCCTGGCAATCTGGTCCAGGGATCCGGGAATTGCCCCGGGGCCGGCATGGTGATCCAAAATTGTTGTGGTTCCGTTTTTTATTCCATCAATTATTGCAACCAGGGCGCTATAGTATATGTCCTCTTCCTGTAAAACCTTGTCCAACCTCCACCAGAGCTTCTCCAGAATTTGAGTAAAATGCTTTGGAGGAGACGTTTTTAAATCCATGCCCAGGGCAAAGGAACTGTAAAAATGCATGTGGGAATTCAACATTCCCGGCATTACAACCTTATTCTTTGCTTCAATAAATGAAGCCTGGGGATAGCGCTGCTTTAGCTCGTGGGTAGGTCCAAGTTCCTGGATAATCCCGTCTCGAATCATTATTCCCCCATCTTCAATTATTGGGTGCTCGGGATCGTTGGTAATCACAGTTCCATTTCCAATTATCAGCATAATATCACCCTTTCCCTAACATTGCCCGGGATTGCTTTATGCCCTCCCGGCTTAACTCCTCCTCATCGAATCTCCTTAAATTTCCTTTCTGGACCAGGACTTTCCCTCCAACTATTGTCATATCGGCCTGGAAGCTATCTCCACAGGTTAAAAGTGCTGTCACGGGATCCGTTTGTCCCCCCGCATATCCCACCTTCATGCGGTCCACCGTGAAAAGATCTCCGGCCTGTCCGGGAGCAAGACTACCAAGGTCAGGTCTCCCCAAAAGCATGGCTCCTCCCCTGGTTGCAATTTCTAAAACCTGGCGGGAGTCCAGGGAATCTATTCCCCAATACAGCTTGTGCATTAATAGGGCGCTTTTCATTTCCACCAGCAGGTTGGATCCGTCATTGGAAGCGCTTCCATCAACGGCAAGCCCTACCGGAATTCCCTTTTGCAGCATTTCCGGGATCCTGGCCACTCCAGAAGAAAGTTTCTGATTTGAAACCGGACAATGGGCAACACCGGTTTTGGTCCTGGCCAGAACCTCCAGTTCATCCTCCCGGAAATGGATCCCGTGGGCATACCAGATATCCTGGCCGGTCCAGCCCATTTTTTCCATGAACTCCAGGGGGCGCATCCCGAGTTCCTTCTGGCAGTAATCATCTTCATCTTTTGTTTCTGCAAGGTGGGTATGACACCTGACCCCATATTGCCTGGCAAGGACAGCCGTTTCTTTGAGCAGTTCTGGAGTAACGGAAAAGGGAGAGCAGGGAGCAAGGACAATCTGGCACATGGAATAAGGGGCGGGGTCATGAAAGGAGTTAATTAACCTCAGGGAATCATCTAAAATATCCTTTTCTTTCTGGACGACTTCCCGGGGCGGCAGTCCTCCTTCATCCTCCCCCCGGGACATGCTCCCCCGACACGGGTGGAAACGAACTCCCATTTCTTTTGCCGTTTCAATCTGGCAATCAATCAGGTGGGGGTCCTGGTTCCGGGGAAAAACATAATGGTGATCGCTGGCAGTTGTACAACCGCTTTTTAATAGTTCTGCCAGGGCAATTTTAGTGCTGGCAACTACCCCATCCGGAGTTAGCCGTGCCCAGATTGGATAAAGGGTTTTAAGCCAGGGAAAAAGTTCAGCTCCCTGAACTTCACCCAAACACCTGGTAAGAGCCTGGTAAAAATGGTGGTGAGTATTAATTAACCCTGGAAAAACCCATTTATTTTTACAATCAATTACCTCCCAGCCTTTTTCTGGCTGAATTTCCTTTTCTATCTTAACTATCACGCCATCCTCGATTAAAAGACTGTAATTCCTTAATTCCCTTCTTTTTTCGTCCATCGTAACCAGGTAATCTATATTTTCCAATAACAGTGTACTCAAAGATTTCCCTCCTTGCTTAAGCGCTGCCCCCGAAGGAATTTCCCACCTGTTTTTTCTCCCACAAAGGAATTATCCCTGACCTTAACTTCCCCCCTAAGCATTGTTAATTTTACTTTTCCTTTTATTTCCAACCCTGAAAAGGGTGAATATCCTGCCTGAGAATGGAGATCCTCGTCTCTTAAAACCCAGCGGGTTTTAGGGTCATAAACCACAAGATCGGCGTCGGTTCCCCTTTGCAGGCTTCCCTTTTCAGGGTAGAGGCCAAAGATTTTTGCGGGATTCTCACTTAATACCTGAACCAATTTTTGCGGAGAAAACCGTTTGCTTTCAACCCCATAAGAATAAGTAAGGGGTAAGAGGGTCTCTACTCCCGGAATTCCCGGGAGGACCTCCAGGGCGTTTTTTGCCTTTAATTTTCGTTCTTCCAAAAAAGCACAGTGGTCGGTAGCAACAACATCAATGGTTCCCGAACTCAATCCTTTCCAGAGGATTTCCTGGTCTGCTCCCCGCCGGAGTGGTGGAGTCATAATATTTCTGGCAGCCCGGGGATGGTTTAAAAGGTTTTCATCAAGAAGAAGGTAATGGGGGGTGGTTTCTCCGAGCATGGGCAGTCCCGCTTCTCGAGCTTCATTTATTATTTCCCAGGCTCCTCCCGTAGAAATATGGACCACATAAACCGGGCAGCGGGTTTTTTCCACCATCTTCCTTAGCCATTTAACCGCCTCTACTTCTGCTTCCCCCGGACGGTGGCGGGGATGAAATTTAAAATCCAAAAGACCTGCCTTCCTGTAGGCCTGGGTTCTTTCCTCCACAATTTTATTATCTTCAGCGTGAACAGTTACCAAAAGCCCGATCTCCTTGCATTTATTAAGGATATCGGGCCATAAATTTTCATCCAGCATATAACCGGCTTCAGGATAGGTTGTAAAGAGTTTCAGGGAAGTAATGCCCATTGATACGATTTCTTCAAGGCCTTGAAGGCAGTTTTCCCCAAAATGTTTATTTAATACCAGGTGAAAATGGTAATCAACGGGACAATCTTTAAATATCTGCTTTCTTTTTTCAATACTTCCACTAAATGATCTTCCCGGAAGAAAATCTGCATAGTCAATAACCGTTGTTACCCCTCCCCATAGGGCGGAAAATCCTCCATTTTGGGGATCATCATCACTTACTTCGCCCCTTGCTTCCAGGGAAAAATGAGTATGGCTGTCAATAATCCCGGGGAAAAGGAAACATCCCTCCAGGTCATATATTTCTTCCCCGGAAAAAGGTTTTAGCCCTTTGCCTATTTCGGAAATCTTTTCTCCTGTAACCCTAAGATCTCCTTTTATTGTTTTGCTCCCGCTGACAATTTCCCCGTTTTTAAAAAGCATTTCCGACATCCCTCTCCTTTAGAAATGGGGTGGAGTAATTGAGGAAACAAATACAAGTTCTTCTTCACCAACGTTTGTTATTTTATGCGGAATTGAAGCGTAATAATAAATACTGTCTCCTTCTTCAAGGTAATACACCTTATCACCAATTTGAATTTCCATTTTTCCCTTGATTACAAGGGTGCACTCTTCCCCATCGTGAGCCAGTGGTTGGGGGCAGGTAAAAGATCCAGGAGGGATCCGCCCTTCAAGGACTTCCATTTTTCGGTTAAGATCGGGGGAGAGTAATTCAAAGGTTAATTTATAATCCGGAAACTGCAGGGTTTTCCTTTTCTCCCGCCGGACCACGGGGTCATATTCCTTATC
>PUKG01000265.1 GCA_003550445.1 Halobacteroidaceae bacterium | reverse complement strand
CCAATAACTTGATTGTTGGTTCGCAGCTGGAACTTTTAGGGGAGTTAACCCAGGTTATCCGGGAGGTTAATGAGGGGAATATTTCCTTTGATGTAGTTTTTGATTACCTGGAAACCCGGAACCTTAAGCAAACCATGACAACCAAAAACAGTTCAAGCCAGAGTTATTCCATTAACCAAAAGGACGAGTTCCAGGGAACCCTGGATTCCATACTTGGACAGAAACTTCTCCAGTTTTCAATTGATGAAAGGGGAAATTTACTGGACAAACATGTCCAGGAAACCTTGATTAATTTCCGACATGTAAACCTTTCTTCTCTGGGGCAGCAAATTTTTATTTCTTTTCCAGAAGATGAACTTGAAATCGGCACTTCCTGGGTTAGTGGAAAGGAATTTACCCTTCCCCAGGGCGGCAATATTCGGGCGATAACCACTGATGTGAAATATACAGTTGTAGACATTGTTGAAAAAGAGGGTTTTCAGTGCTACAAAATCGAGGCAAAGATTGATTACTGGGGAGCAACGCCGCTGGAGGATGAAGAAAATAGCAAGGTTGAAGTGAAACATACAGGTCGTGGGTACCTGTACTATTCTCCTGAAATTGGAAGGCTTGTGAGCGGGGTGACAAGCCAGAATTACCGGGTCCAGTTTTATAAGGACCGGGGAGAAGAAGATCCCCTGGTGAGAAGCGTTCTGGAAATCAAAATGGATAATATAATCAACATATTAGAAGCAGAATAATTATGGGCCGCAAGGCCCTTTTTTATTGGAAAACCAGAAAAAAAGGAGCCATAATGGCTCCTTAATCAAGGGTTATTAATTTATATTCTCTTGTTCCGAGGCCAATTTTTTCCGCGTGGCGTAATTGATCTTCAGGGTTTACCTCGGGGTGAACTCCCCTGAACTTATCTCCTCCCGGCTCATGGTTTTCTTTTAGAGCACTATCTTCAAAGCCCCGGGCCTGGTTAACCAGGTCGAGTGATGCCTGGTCAATTGCAACCGGGTCGTCAGAATAGAGGAAGCCCAGGTCTGGAACCAGGGGCCTATCGCTCCATCCACAGCAGTCACATTCTGGAGTTATATTGGTAAGGAAATTAAAATAACCCATTTTATTTTCTTTTCCTTTAACCCCACCTAAGGCATATTCGGCCATTTTTTCCTGGAGTTCTCTGGTTGTGCTTCCCCCAGAAACTTTTACGGCCCCGTAAGTACAGGTTACCTTGCATTCCCCGCAGCCAATACAGAGTTCCCGGTTTATTTTACTTTCAGATTTTGTAATAATAATTGCATCGGTAGGACACCACTCAACACAGTCCATACACTTAACACATACTTCTTCATCAATTTCTGGAATTGCTCCTTGATGCATTTTATATTTTCCGCTTCGGCTTCCCAGTCCCATTCCCAGGTTTTTAATTGCTCCGCCGAAACTGGTCAGGACATGTCCTTTAAAATGAGACATGGTTACCGCCCCGTGAGCATTATAAATGTCTCCTGCGATTCTAACCGACTTTAAATGCTCCCCCTCAATGGGGACTTCAATATAGTTTTTTCCGGTTAAGCCATCTGCAATGATCAATGGAGCTCCCGTTGTTGCATATCCGAAACCGTGAGCTAGGGCTGTTTCCAGGTGGTCAACGGAATTTCCCCTTGTGCCTACGTAAAGGGTGTTGGTGTCAGTTAAAAATGGTTTGCAGCCCGCTTTTTTCAAACTGGAAACAATTTCCCTGGTGTAAATGGGATTGATAAATCCCGTATTTCCCTGTTCTCCAAAATGGACTTTAATTGCGATTAAATCACCTTTTTTAAATTTGTCCCATAAACTTCCTTCCCGGGCAAGGTTAGCTAGTTTGTGCACATGGTTTTCTTTCTTTTTTGTGGCTTTTAAGCCGGAAAAGTACACTTTTGCAGCCAAAATTAGTCCCTCCTGTGTTATAATTTAATAACTCCTTCGTTACCTTTGCTGATAATCCTTCCTGTTCTTGACAGGAGGTAGGGTTTTTGATAGAATTAGAAAAATTTTAATAAGGGGGCGGGGCTTAAAATGGAAGAAAAGTTTATGGAAGAAAAGTTTTCTGAAATTGGACTTACTTTTGATGATGTACTTCTCGTACCGGGGTATTCAGAAATTGCTCCCCGGGAGGTAGACGTAAAGACCAGACTCACAGCAGATATTCAACTAAAGATTCCCCTGCTCTCGTCACCAATGGATACCGTAACAGAATCCCGAATGGCTATTGCCCTGGCCAGGGAAGGCGGGATGGGGATTATTCACAAAAACCTCTCCCCTGAGAAACAGGCAGAAGAAGTTGACCGGGTAAAACGTTCTGAGAGTGGAGTTATAGTAGACCCATTTTATTTATACCCAGAGAATTTAATATCTGAAGCCGAGGAATTAATGGCCAAGTACAGAATTTCAGGGGTTCCAATTGTCGACCGGGAAAAGAAACTGGTGGGAATTTTAACTAACCGGGATTTACGCTTTATTGAAGATTACAGTCAGCCGGTTCACACCGTTATGACCAAAGAAAACCTTGTCACAGCTTCTGTAGGAACAACCCTTGAACAGGCAAAATCCTTGCTTCGGGAAAATAAAATTGAAAAACTTCCCCTGGTAGATGAGGGTATGATCCTGAAAGGCCTGATTACCATAAAGGATATCGAAAAGGCCCGCCGTTATCCTGATGCCGCTAAAGACAGCAGGTCAAGGCT
>PUKG01000215.1 GCA_003550445.1 Halobacteroidaceae bacterium | reverse complement strand
TGTCAAGGAAATAACTATTGGAATGAAAGCTTGTGTTACTGGTAATGTTGAATTCCGGGGTTTTTTCAAATGAACAATGAACAATATTCCCTTTTTTTGTTGCCTCATCTAAGTTTTTCTCCGCTGAACTTACAAGTTGATCCAAAGTCTCCCCATCTTCGGGAAAGGTCGCAAGGCCAATACTGCTTTCGATTTTGGTTTTTTCTTCCTGGATTTCAAATTCCACTTCAGTTAGCTCATTGTGTAACTCGGAAATTTTCTTTAGAGCATCCTTTTTTGAAGCTTCGGAAATAAGCAGGGCAAATTTTTCATTATCAAATCTGGCTATTATTTCATCATTTTGAATTCTACTAATAATAAACGAGGTTATTTCTTTATTAATCTCCGTCCGTACTTCTAATTTGCCTTCCGTGGTTAAGGAGTTATTAATTAAGCCAACTTTAATTAAAGCAAGCCCCAGTTTTTCTCGGTTTTTTCTTGTTGTTTTGATTCTTTCTTCAAGGCTGGAAAGGAATTCATTTCTATTTTTAACCTGGAAAAGTTCTTCTGGAGGTTCTGGTTTATGTAAATACCCTTCTTTTTTTTCTTGTTCAGAATGAATTTTATTAAAGACTAATCCGCTTACAAAACAATAAGTAGTTAAAAGACCTGTGAAAAATACAATTGGGTAGTTAACCTCATTATAAAAAAGAAAAAAAAGAAATAAAATAAAAAAAATAAGACAGATCAGGAGATTGGCCCTGGGAAAAAACCGATTAAAGGGCTTCATTGTTTTCTCTCCTTTCGGGTTCGTTGAGCAATTTCTTCAGTAATTTTTTCTTGGGGAAATTTAAAGGAGGATAGGTCGCAGGTATAAAGAGCTGAACCGATTTTTCCTCTTCTCTTTAGGGCAAATGTCTTTGCGGGAAACAATTTTTTTGTTCCCGGGGCCTTCCTCCTCAATAGGGTTCCGTTAAATAGAGGCTTTTTACGCTTTGATATTATCACAGCCAAGTAATACCGTCAAGTTTGTAAGGGTTTAGTTTTTTGTGACCCGAAAAAGTGAGGGGGATAAAATAAAGCAAAAAAAAGCTGCCATTTGGGGCAGCGTGGAAAATGTCTTGCCTTATAAGAGAAAACAAAATAAGTAAAGGTGATATTTAATTGTTAGGCACCAGCAACATCAATTGGGTTATTGTATGGAGGGGTATGACTGGGGACATTATCCTTAACATGCTCAGGAAGATGTAATTCCCCTTCTTCGAGTCTTACGTCGGCCCCTTTATTTCCGTTGTTTTTAGCAAAGACATTAAGGGCAAAGGAAAAAACCAGGATAAGGACCAACAGAAGAATGATCAATCTTTTTTTCATTATTTTTCCCCCTTTATCAGGTTTTTTGATGGATTATTGAGAAAAATCTCGATAACCCGTTTCCCCCCTGGTGCTAAATAGTTGTCAAATGATTAAAAGTTTCTATTTTTGTCTGGCAATAATTGGGGGGGTTCGTAATTCCCTATAAAGGGTTTTGGAGGATCTCCCTTGGAAAATAAATAAGCCTATTACTCGGGCCGCGAGAAATAGGCTTAAGGTTACTCTATTTCTCTCCGGCAGCTCGACTACCTTAGCGGTTTTAAGGCCTTAGGTTCGTAGCTTTGCGCCCCTGCTTTTCAACAGGTTTGCCCTTATACAGAGAATTACTTTGTGGAAATTATATCATATTAACGAATAGCAGTCAAGGGAGTTTTTTCCAGCAACCTACTGGGGATTTTTGGGTTTGAATTACCTTGTAGCAGAAAAACTCCAGGAGCTAATCTTTTTAACTTAGTGATGAAGGAGGAAAAAAGATTATGTGGCTAAAAAAGGCACCTCTCCGATTCTGATTTCCCCTGTATTTTCCATTACAAGCCAAAAAATTTTTTAAAAAACTTCTCCTGGTTGATTTCAATCTTAGAGGGATGGATTTCTTTCAAAATAGTTTATTTGACCCGAATTACTCTGCAATTTATAATGGTTACAATAATTTAAATTGATTCCTTAAAAAGGAAAAATTTTTTTTTTGGACTTGACCTAGAGTTAACTCCAGGGTATATGGTATAATCAGGAGGTGAAAAAAATGAAAATAGGTGAGTTTTCAAAAAGAACAGGGCTTTCGGTAACCACAATAAGGTACTATGACAAAATTGGGGTTTTAGAAGCCCGGAGGGAAGGAGAAAATCGGGTTTATTCTCCGGAAGATGTAGAAAGAGCAATGATAATAATTTTCCTGCAGGAAATGAACTTTAATCTTTCAGAAATAAAAAAACTTCTTGATTTAGATCAAATAATGGAAAAATGTGGAGAAGGAAATATACCTCCAGAAATAATAAAAGAAGGGGTAGAAATACTGGAGGAAAAGAATAGAGAATTGAGTGAAAGAATGGATAGGATGAAAGAAGCAATTGCATATGTTCAATATTTAATGGAAAAAATGGAAAGCCTGAGAGGTGAAAAATAAAATGCTGGGAGTTGGCCTATACTCGTTGGCGGGGGTTTACGGGAAAAAAGATCCAGTTCAAATAAAAAGGATGATCCAAAAAGGGATTTTAGAAGGGGTTGATTATTTTGATGTAGCACCTATTTATGGAAACGCTGAAGAATTTTTAGGTGAGGTAATTAAGCCATACAGGAGCAGGGTAAAAATCGCTTCCAAAGGAGGAATCTCAAGGGATGGAAGACCGGATGGTTCTTACCAGG
>PUKG01000186.1 GCA_003550445.1 Halobacteroidaceae bacterium | reverse complement strand
TTTGTAATTATAGAGGTTTATGGTGATAATAATGAATACTGTTTTGTCAGATCTCTTGCAGTTTCTCCCGAGTCGAGGGGTAAGGGACTTGGGAAAAAATTGTTTTTAAAAGGTCTTAATGAAGCAAAGGAAAAAGGGATAAAAAAATGCATGCTCTGGGTGGAGCTTTCCAACAAACCTGCACGGGCTATGTATGAAACGGTAGGATTTAAAATTGATGAAAATGAAGTAGAAGCGGTTTTCCGAGTTTAACGGCTTAAACTTTTTAAAAGAAAATCGGTTAATTCTGATACCCGGTAATTTTCCACCATTTCAGCGGAACAATCTTCGGGGAAAATTAAGGTTTTTACCAGAAGGTCATCGGGTTTAATTTCTTCATCCAGGGATTCAAACAGTCGATTTTTAACCACTTCAACGCCACTGCTTCCCGTAGCGGGAAGAAGGAGGACTACCTGATCTTCTAAAAAGAAGGTAGAATCAATTCTGCGTAACATTTCCCAGGCAGCTTGATGAATAATTGCCAGATCCCGATCTTTTCCTCGGAAAGCCATTATGGAAACCGGGGAATCCGAACGAAGGGATCTCTGAACCTCTTCGTGGACACGGTTGCTTAAATCTTTTGCTCCAAGGCGTTTTTTGCCTGGAGGATTGGGGGATTTTGAACGATCAACGGGAGTTTTTAATCCCTGGGTAACCCGGTGGAGAAATTCTTTTTCTGAGACTGGTTTAACCAGAAAATCAGATGCTCCCATTTCTAAAATTTCCAGGATTTTTTCTCTGGTTTGTCCTGTGCTAAGCACAATAACGGGAAGCTGATCAAATCTGTTTTTAATTGCTTTGAGGATTTCTTTTCCTTCGTAGTCGCTCAAGTACATGTCTAAAACAACAAGATGCATATCCTCCAGACCCATTTCAGAATCAAAGGAATCCTTAAGTACCTGACGACCTCCAGTTGCTTCGAATACCCGGTAGCCGTTCTTTTCCAAAAGGTTTTTTAGTTGAAACCTGGTGACACCCGTATCGGCAACAAGTAAAATCCTCTTTGCCATATTTCATCCTCCAGTATGTTTTGGGAAACCCCTTAATATGAAGATATTATACCTTATTTTGTAAATTTTAGCAAAATGAATAAATAAAAATTTCCATTTCCTATTTTTTGGTCAAAGGAATTTTTACCAGATTTTCTTCGGCCCCATCCTTGGGACTGGTTGTAAAGAGCTCCAGGGAAAATTCTTCCCCGGTTTCAATCAATTCCCCGATCTCCATCTCAATTTCAAAATAATACCAATCACCCATTCCGGCAGTTGTGAAGCTGTCCTTAACTTTTTCTCCCTGAGCATTAATAAGGCGATAACGGATATTTCCTTCAAACGTGCTTGCTATACCTTCAACGGTAAAACTTTCCTCAATCTCCTGTTCAGGAGCAGGATTGAATATTTTAATCCAGTTTGATGAAGCAACAATTGGACGAATTCGGTCAATGCCACGGAGTTCCATGATATACTCTTTTTCACCAGTTGCTGTAAAAGAAAAAGGTAAATCCGTTGCTTCTATACGGACCAGAGCATAGGGATAGGTAAAAGCCTGGGTAACCATCTGGTCTGCAGAAGGAGCTTTAAACTCAACAATTACCTCAATTTCTTTTTCTTTCAAAAGCAGGTCTTTTATTTCCACGGTGTAACCACCTGTTGGTTTTTCCCCATAGGTTACAAGGATATAGGTATAACCTTTAAAATTTTTGGCCTGGGCCATTTCCTGGCGGCGGGATGTATCAACCCAGGATTTTATATCAGGAGAAAGGTCATGGTATTCTACTTCGTTAAATTCAAGAGGTTCTTTTCCTTTGGCTTCTCCGCCATTTAAATTAAACACAAGCAATCCCCCTATTAGTAAGCATCCCAAAAACAAAAGGGTTTTCAGTTTAAACAATTTAGTGACCCCCTTTAGGGTTTTAATTATAACTATTATATAAGGAAGAAAAGAATTTTTCCACTGTTAAACCAGAAAAAAAGGATAAAAGAAGGAAATGGTTAAAGGAATAACATGACCTTTAGAAAGGGGATCCAGGAATAATGCTATTTTTGATTTCAATAATAAAGAACCCAAAGTCCGGGAAAGGGTTCGAAATTTACCAGGAGATGTTGAAATTATGACCCCCCGGCTTATTTTAATAGAAGGACTTCCAGGGGGAGGCAAAACCCGGACGGCCCGCCTGGTATCCGAAAAGCTTGAAGAAATGGGCTTTCCTACCCGGACCTATTTTGAGGGAAACCCCGAACACCCGGCTGATTATGAAGGAGTGGCAGCTTATTCCGCTCCTGATTTCGCCAGGCTTTTGCGAGAAAATCCTGACCTTGAAGATATTATCTGGAATAAGGCCAAAAGTAATAATGGGTTTCATTTGATTTTTTATGCTCTCTGGAAAAAAGAGGACCCTGAAGGTTTCCCGGAAAACCTTTTGCCTGATTTCCAGGAGCGGGATATCTATGAACTCCCTTTTTCCCAGAACAGGGAAATGGTTTGTTGCCGCTGGGAAGATTTTTCCCGGAAAGCCCAAAACGATGATACTATTTTTGTTTTTGAGTGCTGTTTTATTCAAAATCCCGTTACAATTGGAAAGATAAAATACAATCTGGGAAATGAAGAAGTAATTGATTATGTTTTCGAGCTGAGCCAAAAAATTGATTCACTAAATCCCCTTTTAATTTATCTCGA
>PUKG01000032.1 GCA_003550445.1 Halobacteroidaceae bacterium | reverse complement strand
TTTTTCTGGCTGCAATGTTTCTGTTAGTAGGTTCAATTTTTTATTTTGGTGGGGATGCAAAAACTGATAGTTTACAAGAGGTCCTTCCTGCTGAAGAAAAGGGGCAATACCCTGATGGAAGGTACCGTGGTTCTTTCTTCGACTCTGGAGATTACGAAGTAGCCCTTCAATTCCACATCGAGGATAACACCCTTTACAACCTCAGCTACCGACACCTTTACTGGAGGGGAGACGACTACCTGAATCCCGAGTCTGAGGATAACGAACTTTTCTCTCCTGCTGACCTTGAGGTTCTTGCCGAACAACATGTAGAGCTTCTTGAATACCTTGAGGGCAAAGATGTTTCGGCCATAGGCGACCTTTTTTCTCCGGAAATTGCTGCCGAGGATAAAGAAGGAGAAATGGTTGATACCTGGAGTGCCGCAACTATAAGGTCTGCAAAGGTTATTAGTGCTTTGAGAGATGCTTTGAACAGGGGAGTTTATCGTCATCCCTAAAAGGCATTAATGTATAATCTAAAAAAATAATTTGAGTTAATTGAAAGAAGCCCCTTTTTTAGGGGTTTCTTTTTTGCTTTTGGAATTAAATTTTTTCTGATGGAAAAGGTTTTAAAGACTTTTTTGATGACTTTTTCCCGTCAAAAAAAAACGGAAAAATAATTTTGCAAAAACTATTGACACGGCAATAAAAAGGTCTTATATTGGGATTTAGAGTTATGAAAAGCGGTGATGCAATAATGAAAGAGATAGTAAGCATTTTTCGTCTAAATTCTATAGTATCCTCTGAAATAAAGCATAATCTTAAAGTCGATGCTCTGTCGGCTTCTTTTTTTGCCCTGGCGGGAGGAGCCCTTTATCCTTTCCTGGCAGCAATAGCCATTTCCATGGGAGCGGGAGCCCTGGAGGTAGGACTATTGGTTGCGGCACCTTTTGCTGCGCAGCTTTTTACCATCTATTGGGGACATTTATGCCAGGGAAGAAAAAAGCTGCCCTTTATAGTTTTTCCCGGGATTGTCGGCCGTCTCTTACTTTTTCCCCTTGCTTTTATTAGCTCCCCCGCAATTTTTGTCACAGTGGTAATTCTCCACCACATGTCTTTAGCCATTACCTGGCCGGCTTTTACAAGTCTGGTCCAGAAAATATATCCCATTACTTCCAGGGGAAGCATGATGGGGCTGGTAAAATTTGTTTTTGGGATTTTTTACATTGCCGCAGTTGCCCTTGCAGGTAGAAATATCGATATTTTTGGTCACCGGTGGATTGTCATTGGGGCAGCGGTTGCAGGGATTACGGGTTCTCTTATTTTCAGGAAAATAAGGGAACCGGAAGAAGGAAAGGAAACAGCAATCTGCCGCAAGTTTTCTCACCGGGAAAATTTTTCTCTCTTTAAAAAGTTCCCGGCCTTTAAATGGTTTATTCTTGGGATGACCTGTTTTGAACTTGGGAAATTCATGATTCAGCCTTACCTGCCCCTTTACTGGATCAATGAACTTAATCTTTCCAATGCTTCAATTGGAAGCATTGCAATAATTGTTACCCTTTTCTGGTTTTTGGCTTCCCCCCTCTGGGGAATAATGGTGGATCGACTTCACCCAATCTGGGTAATTATATCCGGAGCAGGCCTTTATACCCTTCTTCCAATAATATATATGACGGTTCCCAATTGGTCGGGAGTTATGCTTGCAGCCGCGTTTACAGGACTCGGTTTGGCAGCTTATGAAGTTGGGTGGAGCAACAACCTTTTGCGCCTGGGTGGGGCACAGGCCGGGAAGTTTATTGGAATCTACCTTTCTCTGGTTGGATTAAGGGGATTGTTGGGACCGATTGTCGGGTCGACAATTTTAGGCCTGGGCACCCCAATTCCTCTTCTGGTAATTTCCGTGGTTTTACTCGCAGGCTCATTTCCCGCCCTGATTTATTCTCACCGGCTTTCGGAAAACAAAGATAAAATTGAAACTATTGATCCCGAACCACTTACAGCTGAAATGGCGGGTTAATTGGTAAGGCTTTTGCTATCTATTTCAAAAAAAGAAGTAAAAGCTTTCATATTACAATATTTTAAAATAGCGAAAAATCAAAAAGGGTGCTCTGCCCGGAGCACCCTTTTTCCATGGGGAATGCATTGATACCAGAAGGAACAAATAAGTTTTTGGATATTGCAATATTGATGAATTATCCCTATCCACTTCTTTTAAGATGCGATTACGGAGATGCTACCCGGTTTAATATGAAAACAGGCTCTATCTCCGGGCCCAAGGGGATTAGAGGCATCAATATAAGCAGTCAGGTGAAGCTTTTGTCCCCGGGCTCCCCTGAACTCGATTAACAATTTTGCCCAGGGTCCTTTGTAGGTTCTTTCCAAGATTAAGCCGTGGAATCTTCCCCGGGGATCTGGTTTTAAGCCTTCAGGACGAACAGATACAAGAAGATTACTGGAGCGGGTGCAGGGGTTTTGGACCGGACAGGGAAGTTCTCCTAAAGCTGTGCAAACATTTAAGCCGTCCATATCGGAGTTACCGGAGAGGATGTTGGTTTCACCAATAAATTCTGCCACAAAAAGGGTTTTCGGGTTGCGGTAAATTTCCAGAGGTGGAGCAATTTGTTCTAGCTGACCCTGGTGGAGAATTCCAATCCGGTCGGAAATTGATAGGGCTTCTTCCTGATCGTGGGTTACGAAAATTGCTGTTTGCCCGGCTTTTTTAATAATCCCGGTTACTTCTTTCTGCA
>PUKG01000041.1 GCA_003550445.1 Halobacteroidaceae bacterium | reverse complement strand
CTTCCTTCAAGGGCATAATATACCCTGTCTTTTAGGCCCCACCCGATAGTTGTTAAAAGCCCGTGCCTGGAAGTTATTGCTTTTTCCCCGGTATTCATCAAAAGAAATGATCCGGTTCCATATGTATTTTTTGCCATACCTTTAAAAAAACAAACCTGGCCAAAGGCAGCAGCCTGCTGATCCCCGGCGATACCACCAATGGGTATTTCAAATCCGAATAATTCTTTCTCCGTTTTCCCATATACCTCACTGGAAGGTCTAGTTTCCGGCAGGATTTTTTTGGGAACATCAAGGATGGATAATATTTCATCATCCCACTTTAGTTTATGGATATTAAACATCAAAGTCCGGGAAGCATTGCTAAAATCAGTTACGTGAACCTTCCCTCCCGTAAGTTTATAGATTAACCAGGAATCAATAGTCCCAAAACTGAGTTGACCTTTTTCGGCTTTTTCCCTTGTTCCTTCAATATTATCAAGCAGCCACTTCACTTTGGTCCCGGAAAAATATGCATCAATTACCAGGCCTGTTTTCTCCCGGAAAGTGCTTTCAAGATCTTTTTCCTTTAAGTCTGAACAAATATTTGCAGTCCTTCTACATTGCCAGACAATTGCATTACTCACCGGTTTACCTGTGTTTTTGTCCCATAAAACAGTGGTCTCTCTTTGATTTGTAATACCAATTGAAACTACCTGTTCGGGTTTTATTCCACTTTTAAAAATAACTCCCCGCATAACTTCTAAGGATACTCTCCAGATTTCTTCCGGGTCATGTTCCACCCAACCGGGCTGAGGGTAAATCTGGCTGAATTCCTGTTGCTCTATAGCAACGGGTTTGCCTTCTTGATCAAATAAAATGGCCTTTGAACTGGTTGTTCCCTGGTCTATGGCTAAAATATATTCCTGCATACTTACCCCCCTGATCTTTTTTATATTACTGGAGTTGCTCTAATAGCCAGTTTAACAAATCATCAAGAACCCTTTCCCGGTCTTCTTCTATTTCGTTGTAAACCTCGTGGTAAAGGCCGGGGTAAATAAGGATTTTTTTATCCTTTGATCCAAAGCGGTTAAAGAGGATCTGCTCTCCCTGAAAAGCCTGGTCTTCACTTCCACACTGAATTAAAAGGGGCAGGTGAATATCCCTTGCATTTTCAACGCCTTTTTCAAACCAGTTGAATAGTTCACCAGCCAGGCGAAAGGATAATTTTTTTTCTACAAGAGGGTCTTTATCATATTTTTCGACTTCTTCCTGGTCCCGACTGATAAAGGAAGGAGGTAGGGGAAATTTAAACTTCCCCCGGGGAAGAGCCGAGCTTAATCCCTTGACCAGAATAGTCATGGGACCACTGCTTCTTGGCTCGCATCCCGTCCCGGATAATATCAAACCCTGGTAATGGTCCTGCTCGGTCTGTAAATAATTCAGGGCTATAATGCTCCCCATTGAATGACCCAGCAAAAAAATTGGCTTCTTCTGGGAACGGGGCAACACAACTCCAGCATAAAACTGCCGGGTGTCTTCTATGTAATCCTGGAAAGAATCAACATGTCCCCTTACCCCTCCACTTTTGCCATGTCCTCTGTGATCATGGGCCAAAACAGCAAATCCTTCCGGGACAATTTTTTCTACAAGGTTTTCATACCGGTTACTATGTTCACCAAAACCATGTAAAATCTGCACGACTCCTTTAGTTTTACTTCCCGGGATCCAGCCTCTAAAAAAAAGGTTTTCTCCTCCGGTTCCCTGGAAGTTCCCCTGAACCTTTCTCATTGGATTCCCCCTCTTAGAAAATCAACTTCCCTTATCCATATTTTCTTTTAACCATTCCAGAAAAATTGTTTCCCTTTCTGCCCAGGAATTTGAATTCCCAAATTCAGATTCTAAAGCTTTTTTATTTTTTTCCAGAACATTGTCTAAATGAACCCAAACAGGCGAAAAACCAAGTTTAACTTCGTACTCATCAAGCTTGGGTTTTTCCATTTTTCCCTTTGCCTGACATTTATAATAGTAGGAGTTCATTTTAAAAATATCATATCCAGTATCCCTGGCTTCTTTATACTCTATAATCAAGCCTAATTCTTTTATAATTTCTCCTATTGTCAGCCCACTCTCTTCCTGGACTTCTCTCTTTAATGCTTCCATATGGGTTTCTCCACCCTTTATCCCACCACCGGGGAGCTTATAATCCCCCCTTTTTTCAGAGAAAATCATAAGTAATTTCCCACATGAGTTAAAAATAACCGCTCTAACCGCTTCTCTTTGTAACACTACACCGTTTTTTTCTAGGTTTTTGTTTCTGAATATTTCTTTAATTAACTCCATTTGAACCCCCAATTTTCCCAGACATTCCTTCTAAAGATTCTCCATATTTTTTTTATTATCCTTCTTTTTCCTTATTCTAAAATTCCACGAAAAATTTTAAGCCCCGGTGGAAAACCACCGGGGCAAAGCAGGAGCCTGTTTTTAGTTGTAATTTTCTTCAATTGCTTCAAGGATTTCTTCTGTTGCATCTTCCTGTGCTTCTCCGGCTAACAACATTCCCTCAACAACCACTAAATCGTATCCTAAATCGTCAGCTATTTCTTGAATATCATCTCTAATTTGTTGCAGTGCCATCTGCTGATATTCCATTGCTTTCTGTTCGAGTTCCATGTCCATCTGCTGTTGGGCGGCCATTGCCTCATCTTCATCCATCTCTGCTAATTCTTCCTGCATTTCCTGGACCTCTTGCATAAACTGCT
>PUKG01000299.1 GCA_003550445.1 Halobacteroidaceae bacterium | reverse complement strand
GCAATGTTAGCCAGATTTCCGCCCCTGCCCTTCCCTTTCAGTTTGTCCCAAAATTAATGAGGGAACTGAAACAATTTTTATAGGGGAGTGGCCTGGATTGGAGTTTTGGTTTTCTAAAAAAATATTATGGGAGAGTTTTTTATGACGGGGAAAAGAAATAGAATTGTGGGTTCGATTATTCAGGGTCTTGTTTTCCTGATTCTTGCAGCTTTTGTGCTTGGTTATGAGTTGTTTTCCTTAAGAGATTTGACCCCGATTTTGATTATTATTGCAATTGGCCTTGTTATTATTTTTTCCTTGAGAAAAAGGAGTTTTTCTAAAAGAAAGAAATAAGTGTTGATAATGGTTTAAGGGTATTTTTTCTTGAAAGCGAAGATAAAAAACAAAGGAAAGAGAGATAAAAAAGGGAAGTATTAATACTGGAGAAAAAATCCCCCAACTTTGATGAACCGGGTAAAGATAATTCTCATTATTATATAAGAATTTAAAAACCATCTACTAAAGGAGAGAAGAGGATGTTCGGAATTGAAAAAAAATGGATTTTTACAGGTGTTTTAGTAGCAGTAGTGGTTTTTGTAACCTGGAATGTTATTCCCGAAACCGGTCTGCAACCTTTTTTTGCAACCCTTTTTGCTTTTGTTGCAACCCTTGTAGGGATAAAAATAGGGGAAAGGATTTTCCCCAGCTAAAATCCAAATTGAATTTAATAATTTTTCTCCTAAGGGTATTTAGATTTGAAGAAAAACAAAAATAAAATTACAAGACCTCCTTTTTTAAGGAGGCCCTCTTTTGTTTGAATAAGGATTTTTTAAGCTTTTTTCTTTTGGGAGTGTAAAAAATGTCTAATGCAGCTTTAAAAAAAGAAAGGTTAATTGATAAGCCGATTCTGCCCACCCTTCTACGCCTTGCCTGGCCAATAATGACCGCCCAGTTTTTACATCTTTTCTACAACCTTGCTGATACCTTTTGGGTATCCCAACTGGGTCCGGGGCCTCTGGCTGCAATTTCTGTTTCTTTTCCCCTGGTTTTCTTTGTTATTTCTCTGGCAGGTGGATTTGCGATATCCGGGGTGGCCCTGGTTTCCCAATATACCGGTGCAGATGATAAGGAAAATGCCAACCTGGCAGCAGGACAGGTAATTGGCTTTTCTGTTGGAGTTTCCCTTGTTTTTTCAGCAATTGGGTTAATTTTTGGCCGCCAGGTCCTTGCTTTAATTGGGGCAGGGCCGGATATTATCGAAGATGCCTGGGCTTTTTTCCGGGTTCTTACTGCTGGAATACCCCTAATTTTTGTTTTTTTTGTTTTTTCCGCTGTCCTTGAGGGAATTGGAGATACAATAACCCCAATGAAGTTAAAGGTGGGCAGCGTATTATTTAATATTATCCTTGATCCCTTTTTGATATTTGGCTGGTGGATTTTCCCAGACCTGGGTATTGCCGGGGCTGCTTATGCAACGGTAATTTCTCGTCTGGCGGCAACCATTATTGGAATTTACATGATGTTTACAGGTTGGAAGGGGATAAAACTAAGTCCAGTCCATTTTCTCCCCAACTTCCGCTTTATCCCAAGGATTGTTAGAATTGGAATTCCTGCGGCAGTAGGGCAATCTTCCCTTGCAATAGCAATGACTTTTATGACATCCATTGTTGCGGGTTTTGGGACCTTTCCCCTTGCTGCTTTCGGTGTGGGAAACAGAATTCTAGCTTTTATCCGAATGCCTTCCATGGGAATGGGGAGAGCAACGGGAATTCTTGTAGGGCAGCACCTGGGTGCAGACCAGGAAGAAAATGCTGAGAAAACAGCCTGGACAGGGGCTGGGGTAATCTTTTCCTTTATGCTGGTAATGGCTTTAACTTTCCTTGTAGGAGCCCCTTATTTAATGCGAATTTTTTCCGATGAACCCGAAGTAATCAGTATGGGAACAAATTACCTGAGGGTTGGAGGGTTTGCCTACATGCTTCTTTCTGTTCAGCAGGTTCTTGGCGGGGCCCTTGAAGGAGCAGGAAGAACGGTGGAAAAATCTTTTTTCCTTATCTTTAACCTATGGTTTTTACAGGTTCCCCTGGCCTATCTTTTTTCCTACGTCCTTGATATGGGTGTAAATGGGATCTGGCTAGGAATTCTTCTGGCAAAAATGGGGGGAGTTACAGCGATAATCGCCTGGTTTACCCGAGGAACCTGGAAGCAGAGGTTGATAGAGGAAAAAGCATAGAAAAAAATCTATTCTGGCCTGTTTTTTACAGGCCTTTTCTTTTTTTGGGATAGAGGATTTTTTCATTAAGAATGAGAAACAGTATAAAAAATAAAATTGGAGATGAAAAGATGAAAAAAATCTCGAGTAAGGCTTTTAGGCGGGCGGGAGATTTTATAAAAGAAAAAGGTCGGGGACTGGAAAAAAGATTGTTTGGTCTGTTTTTTTCAGGCGGAGAAAAAAAGGATGTTCTAAATGAATTAAAAAAATACCAGAATAAGGATGGAGGTTTTGGCCGGGCCCTGGAGCCCGATTTCCGCATGCCTTTTTCTTCTCCCCTTGCAACTTCAATTGGGTTAAGAATAATAACAGATATAAATGGGTTGATTGAGGGGAAGGATATGGTTGAAAAAGCAATCAGATACCTGGAAAGCACTTATATTCCCGAGCGACAGGGCTGGCTTTCCGTTACTCCTGAAGTTAATGATTTTGCTCACACTCCCTGGTGGAACTGGGATAAAGAAAAAGGGATGACTATTATTGACCTGTACTGG
>PUKG01000028.1 GCA_003550445.1 Halobacteroidaceae bacterium | reverse complement strand
TAGAGCCAAAATCCAATGTTAATCCCTCCCTGCAACTTATATTGAATTTTCTTTGCCGGGAAAAACCTGAAGGCTTAACCCGCCCGAGCAACGGGGAGACGCAAAACGGTTTTTAGTTTTTGGGGATCTGTCCTGCGGGGATCCGAAAGGTAGATTTCATGGTGTTTTCTTTCACTTCCAGTTTGATCAATTAGTTCTTTTTCTTCCATGAAATCTTTTAACAGGGCTATCGATCTTGGTTCCTCACTATAAGGGCCGATATGCATTATTTGCACACATAAACCCTCAGAAAAAGATTCGAAGCGAGCCTTACTCAAATCCAGTTCGGGTTTTTTGCGCCCGCATTCTTCAAGGGCCCAGGCAAAAACATTCGAGTTAACAAAATCTGGTTGTCTGATCATGGAAGTCCAGAGCCAGTTATCCCGTTTGTCAAATGAAAAAGCTCCCCTTTTTATCCACCATAATCCTTCTAAGGGAGGGACAACATATTCGTAATACCCGGGAGGCTCGTTTCCACTCATTTTGCTCATCTTTATTGTAAAGGTCAGGGCATAAAGGGTTCCAACTGCCTCCTGATATTCTTTCCCGTTGGGATCCCCCGTTCCATCAATCTTAATAAAATTCATGGGGGGAACATCAATCAACATCGGTTTTGTTTTGGGCAGATAAAGGTCCTTGTACTCCTTTTTAAAATCAACTTTTTTTGTCATTTTGCCAGTCTCCTTATTATTGCTTTTTAATACCCGGAGGAAGAACCATTAAATTGAGTAAACATTTTCAAATTCCAAACCAAGTCTTTTTGAGGAATAATAAGGCCAGAAATTATGACTTACTATCCTGAAAGGTTCTGTAAAAAATCTCTATTTCTGTGAGAATATCTTTTTCGGGATCCAGAATCCAAAATCATTAAACCCCTTTTCCCTTTATCTCTAAATTCCACCTAACCTGAACAGGAGAATAACCAGCATAAAAAACAACCCGGAAAGGTAGATCAGGCGAATATATTTTTTCCCTTCTTTCCTTGAAACATTGCCAATTTTCCGCAGGGAAAAAATAATAATCCCGTCAAAAAGTAAAATTGGAACAAAATAAAAAATAGGTAGTAGGCCAAAAACAAAGGGCAAGAAACTCACAAGAATCGCCAGGGAAAAAATTGCCTTACTTAAGCGAATAGCCTTTCGGGGACCGTACTGAATTGCAAAGGAGTATGAATTTACCTTTTTGTCACCTTCAATATCAAAAGCATCGGCTGCAATCTCTTCCCCCAGGTCAATTAAAGCAACCAGAAATGCAAAAACCCATACCAGAACATTAAAAGGAACTCCAACAGAAATTCCACCAAAAATAAAGGTTATACCCACAGAAAAACTTACCATTAGATTTCCTATCAAGCCTCTCTTCTTAAACTTCCAGTTATAGAGAAAGCCAATTGCCCAGATCAAAAACGAAAGGAAGAAAAGGAAGGGGGTTAATAAAAAACTCAAGATAAGCCCCAGGATTGTTAAAATTCCTGTTAGCCACAAAACCTCCCCGGGAGAAACAAGTTTAGCGGGCAGAGCTCTTTCTGGAGCATTTATCTTATCAACCTCTACATCAAAAAAATCATTCAAAGCCAGAATTGATGCAGAAATTAAAAAAATTGCCCCAAACCCACCTAACCAAACTGAAAAAGAGGGAAGCTCCCCGAGGGCAAATATTTGCCCCAACACAACACACACTCCAGCGGAAAAGGGCAATTCAAATCTTATCAGGCTTAATAAACCTTTTGTTTTCTGGGAAAGAAACATTTTTTTCATTTTCCTTCCTTCTCTATTTAAAAATCCCAATAAGGTTGTAATCTTTTTTCTTTTTAGTATCTTAGGATTTCACTGTTAGATTTAATAGCCCCCCAATTGCTTCCTGTTTTTAAAAGTATATTTCCTCACCGGGAAACTTTTTCCTTTATCCGTAGTTAGAGGTTATTTATTTAAACCTGTATTTATTATAATGGAAGGGAATACTTGTCCCAACCAATACATCTTCTATTTTTTCCAGTATCAACCAATCATCAATATTGCCCTGATGAAAAAATTCTAAAGGTTAAATTTCTTCCACATTTTTAAATTCAACAAGACACAAGCACTTCTTATTCCACCTGTTTATTTCCTGTTCCGATAGATTGAGCTTTCCCTTGTTAGCCTGAATTATTTCCAGAGTTTCATCTTTTGATAGTTTTGTATAATTTATTACTTCCCTTGCTACAGCTTTTTCAGAAATTTTTCCGGTCTCTTTTTCCTCTCTTTTCGGTTTTTTTTCACCTATATCTTAAAACAAGGAAAAGTGGATTAAACCAAATTGCCCTCAACAAAGTCAAGTAAAGCTTTTTTTTCTTGGGGAGGGATCCTTTCCTCCAGGCGAGCAGCTGCCAGGGGAAGTTCCCATTGTTTTATAAGGTCAGAATCTGAACCGGTAATCTTTTTGTAGTGAGTTATATACTCATTATTAAAATTCTTTCTTAAAAAATTAACCGCCATGATTTCTGGTTCTGATTTTTGTTCGGGGAGGGCTCCAAATTTAAAAATTATTGAGGTCCGGGCAACATCAGCTAAAGGATCTCCCACTGCAGCCGTCACCCAGTCAATAACAATAGCTTTTTCTCGTCCAATTATCACATTATCCGGGTGAAAATCACCATGGCATAGTTTATCCCCGTCAGGTAATTGATTTAATTTTTCCAATAAATTTCCCCGGGTTTTTTCATTAATTT
>PUKG01000103.1 GCA_003550445.1 Halobacteroidaceae bacterium | reverse complement strand
GGAGTATTTGCAAAAACCCCAGAGTGGATTTTTACTCCTGCAGGGATTCCTATTACCGGAACTGATCCATCAATTGCTTTAAAAATATCCCGGGCAGTT
Organism: Halobacteroidaceae bacterium; assembly: GCA_003550445.1. Lineage (GTDB taxonomy): Bacteria > Bacillota > Halanaerobiia > B1SED10-174 > B1SED10-174 > T1SED10-26. The sequence continues at coordinate 12,578 of PUKG01000103.1, read as the reverse complement.
CCATCTCCCCCAGCAAAAACAATCAAATTAACCCCCATTTGATCCATTTCCCTGGCAAAATTAATTGTATCTTCAGGGCCGGTTTCTTGTGCGGAAAAATCAAGAGAAATTACTTCGAATTTAAGTCCCAACTCTTCCAGAATTTTTTCTCCCATCTCGCCGGGACAGGTCCAAATCTTAATCTGATTGTCCAGATTTGCCAGCTGACTCATTGCCCTTTTAGCTCTTCCAGGAGACAATGGTTTTGCTCCCCTTGCTTTTGCTTCGGCAAGAATTTCCTCTCCATCAGTACCCTTAAGCCCAACCCTCCCCCCCATTCCAGCAATTGGATTTACAATTAAACCTACTTTTCTCATACCAACATCGCCCTTTCCCTTTCTTCACCTCAAATTCATTTCTGTTTTCAGTGTAATTTAAAATTTTTTACCATTTTCATCAGGTCATCGGCCAGGGATTTTAACTCTATTCCTGCGCGCGAAATTTCTTCGTTCCCTTTCTGATTGCTATCAGTAATTTTCCTTACATTCTCAACATTTTTTGCAATTTCATCATTGGTGGCTGCATGTCCTTCCATGGCCGTTGCTACATTTTGTAAAACCTCGGACATTCTCTCTATTACCCTAACTATATCTTCCGTTGTTGCAGATTGCTCCTGCGTGCTCGCCGCTACATCCTGAATGAGTTCATTAATTATTTCCGCCGCTTTCTCTAACCTTTTACTCTGCTCTTTCTCTTCATGAACATTACGGGAAATGGATTGGATGCCCCGGGTTACCTCCTCCACTTCAGCAAAAATTTTATTAAAAGCCTCTCCCGTTTCTCGGACAAGGATAACTCCACTTTCAACTTCTTCCTGCCCTTTTTTGCTGGTATTAACCGCCTGGGTTACATCCTTCTGGATGCCTTTAATAAGGTGGGCAATATCCTTCGTAGCTTCCTGGGAACGATCTGCGAGGTCTCCAATTGCCCCAGCCACTACGGCAAAACCTTTCCCATTTTCTCCTGCCCTTGCCGCTTCGATCGAAGCATTTAAAGCCAGAAGATTGGTTTGCTCTGCAATATCATCAATAACTTCAATTATTTCTCCAATTTTTCCTGCTGAATCCCCTAAAGAGTTGACCCCCATGGCTAATTCCTGGACTGCTTGTCTCAAATTTTCAATCCCTTGAATAACCTGGTCAACTTTTTTCTGGCCTTCCCTTGTTATCATATATGCCTCTTCCGTCTTTTCCTCTGTAGCCTTAGTTGCATCCACTGATTCACTTATTGCCTGGTCCATCTCCCCAATTGAGTGAGTAACTCCGCTGATTTCTCCGTTTACTTTCTGAATGTTTTCCGCAACCGTCTGAAGTGCAAAACTCATATCTCGGGCATTGTTAACAACGCCCTCTGAATAGTTTGCAGCTTCCTGAATATTTCCCGAAGTTTCATTTATTGATGAGTTTAATTCTTCAATGCTGCCCATTAAATCCTGGATCGATTGGTTTTGATTTGTGGAATCTGAGTACAGCTGCTCGGCTGTTGTTGCAATGTTTTCAGAGGAAAAATCAATTTCCTTTGCTGCTTTTTCCACCTTTAGTAAGCTCTCCCTCAACCCCTGAACCATCTTGGAGAAAGCCCATCCCATTTGCCCTATTTCGTCTTTGCTTTTTATCCGAGGATTAACCGTCAGGTCACCATTTTCCGCTTCTGCCATCTTACCCCTAATATTTAATACCGGTTTTGTAATTGACTTTGAGAAGAAGTAACTTGCCCCCAATATTAAACCGGTACCAATTGCCATTATAATCATAATCCCCCGCCAGAGAACCTGTGTCTGATGGTAAATTTCCTCCTGGTCAACCTTGATTACCACTCCGGCAGGATTTCCTCCCAGTTTAATAACTCCCATACTCCCCAAAACTGCATTTCCCAGAAAATCATCATATTCTGTCTGAAAAATAAAATCCATCTCCCCTTCAGCAATGGGTCCTTTCAGAATTAAAACCTCTTCGGTGTCTATTTTTTCTTCCAGGGCCGCCCCACTGTCAAAAGGTTTTTGGCGAGTATTGCTGAGTAAAAGCCCATCCTGGCCAATTAAAAAAGCATCGCTTGTCTCCCCTAAACTTGCAACCCCACCGTGAATCATTTCATCTAAAGTTTCCCTGGGAAATGCAATTCCAACAACTCCCAGCAGCCGGTCCTCCCCAATTGGAGCAGTAACAATCATTGCATTTTCCCCAATTGCTTCCAAATAAAAAAATTCTGACCAGCCAATTGATCCATTCAGGGCTTCTGCAACAAATTTTTCTTCTTTCATTTCTAACCCTATTTCTTCCTCGTTGGTACTATAAACAACTGTTCCTTCGGGATCGGTGGTAAAAAATGAAATGTACCCAAAATCCTGGATCACAGATTCCGCAAAATTTTCCAGAACGCTTCTCCTACTTCTCCACATTGAACTATCCAGGTCATAACCCGCAAGACGCAAATAATCAAGAGTATTATTTACATCTGCAGTCTTAGAAATAAAGTTTGCATCCCTTTCCCTTTCAGCAAAAAAGTCCTGAACATTTGCTGTTACCTGTTCTAAAAACAGGTCATTAGCTTTCAGGACTTCCTCCCGGATATTATTTTTTGAAGATTGATAACTCATATAACCAATTATCATCATTGGCAAAAGACCCACGACCAAAAAAACAAGAACCAGTTTCCTCTGCAACTTGGTAAACATTTGGCCACCTCCAGATACTTTTACAGGTGGGTTTTAAATTTATTACCTTTTGGTTAGTACCGATTAAAGGAAATCATTTCGTTAAGATCTTTTCTTTTCTTTCGTTTCTGTTCCCCTTTTTCCGGATAACCAACGGTAATCAATAACCCTACTTTCTTATTATCGGGTATCTGGAGAAAATTTTTTAGTTTTTTTTCATCAAACCAGCCAATTATGCAGGTACCAAGGCCCTCTGAAGTTGCCTGAAGACAAAAATGCTCTGTAGCTATTCCTAAGTCAATTGACTCAAATTCCTTTTGCTTAATCAACCCCCCCAATCGCGAGGGCAAATTTCCCGGCTCTGAAATTACCACCACAATAACTGGAGCAGTTTTAACAAACTTGTTTATTGGTAATAATTTGTTGGAAGTTGCTTCCGAAACTTTTTCTTTTTGTTCCGGTTCATCAACAATAATAAACTTCCAGGGTTGGGAATTACAAGCAGATGGAGACAAACGTGCAGCTTCTACGCAATTAATCAATTTTTCCCTTTCCACCTCTTTGGCCTGGTACTCCCTAACACTCTTTCTCTCCTGGGCAATTTCCAAAAAACCCATCAACATCACCTCTTTATTTTCCTGGAGGAGAAGGTCCAAAATATTGATAATAATCAACTCTAATATTCCCGTTAAAAAGCTTTCTTTTTTTATTGGCTTTTTTCCCAAAAAATCTTTCGAACCCAGGGTGAGCCGTCAAAACATAATATGACCATGTATCGAGTCTTTTAAACACCTTGCCCATTCTTTGATATAAGTCCTCTGCAGCCTTTACTTCATTAAGGCGCTCTCCGTAAGGAGGGTTACAAATAATTTTTCCATATTTTTTCCTGGAATTAAGGCTGTCTATGTCCTGATCCTGAAAATGAATAATTTTCTCCAACCCTGCTCTGGCGGAATTCTGCCTGGCCAATCTAATGGACTTAAAATTATTATCATAACCCATAATGTAAAATTCTTCTTCTTTTTTTTGCTGGGAAAAAGCTTCTTCCCGAGCTTCTTTCCAAAGTTTTTTCCCAAGCTGAGGCCATTTTTCTGAAACGAAATCTCGATTCAAACCGGGGGCAGTTCGGGTTCCAATTAATCCGGCCTCAATGGGTATTGTTCCAGAACCACAAAACGGGTCAACAAAAGGAATATCTCCCTTCCATCGGGCCAAAAGAATTAGAGCGGCTGCAAGGGTTTCTTTCAAGGGAGCCGTGCTACCACCTTCCCTGTAACCCCTTTTATGAAGACCCGGGCCGGTTGTGTCGATGGAAATTGTTGCAATATCTTTTAGTAAAGCAACCTCAATCTTGTACAGGGGGCCGGTTTCTTCAAATTCCCTTATCCCCGTTTTTTGTTTCATCCTTTCAACTACTGCTTTTTTGGAGACTGATTGACAGGCCGGAACGCTAAATAGTTGGGATTTAACCGATTTGCCTTCAACGGGGAAGGCAGCATTGACTGGCAAAATATCTGGCCAGGGAATTTCCTTAATCCCGTCAAATAGTTGGTCAAAGGTTTTTGCTTCAAATTCAGCAAGTTTCCATCGAACCCTATCAGCTGTCCTCAACCAGAGGTTTGCATTACAGAAATCCTTAAGCTTTCCTTTGAACTCAACTTTTCCATGGTCGGTTTTAAGGTTGTTATAACCCATTTCTCTAAGTTCTTGCGCTACAACTGCCTCCAACCCAAATGTTGCAGTCGCCATTATGTCAAAATCCATGCGTATCATCCAATCTTAAGATAATTATTTTTTTGAAGAGGGTTTTCGGGGATAGAAGAAAAGGGCCATTTCAAATAACTCTGTTTTTTCATTTATCCTTGGTTGAGAGCGTGCCATCATCTCCTGCAAAAATTTCTCAACTCTCTCCTTTGCCCAAGCCAGATCTTCGGGTTCAAACTTAAACTGATGAAAACTAATCCTTCCGTGTTCAATAAAACTGTAGTCAAGTTGGGCCATGGATTGGGCAAACCCGGCCAGACGATCGATTAACATCTCTCGAAATGAATCCATCCCTTCCTCTTTTTCCAATAGTTCTTTTTTGACTCGATAATACTTTGCTACCGGAAGATAAGAATCCCCCCCATCTTCTTGAATAACGTCCAAAAAACCTATTGATAATAATCCGTGCAAATAGCTTTCTACCTCTTCCAGGTTTAAATTGAGAATCTCAGAAATCTCCCCAGCTGTTACTGAACCCTGTTCCTCCATAATTTCAAAAATTTTGGTATGGATTGGGTGAGCAAGGGCTTTTATTTGCTCCAATTCCACAATATCAAGATTTTCCAGCCTGGGTTCTTTTTTTTTGCTCAAAAGGACCACCCCTTTCAAAAATAAACGTGTTTTTTACTAAAAAGTCCTACTTCAAACCCTTTTATTTAACCATTGTTCATCCATCCGGAACCTTCCAGCCGATTACCAGCCTATTTATTGTCAACTGCAGTGGTATACCCCTTCTTTCCCAGTAAGAAACCCGAAATCCAACTTCCCATTTTTGTCTTGGGGAAATCCCTTCGAACTTTTCCGTAGAGCTTTTGTTCAACAGGAAAATGTGGAATTTTACATTTTCTTCATTTTCCTCATTTTCTTCTATTTGGTAACCCAGGGCAACTTCCATCCCCCCAAAACCCCCAGCGGTTAGAACTTCCCATTCAATTCGAATAAAGGTCACAACTGCATCGTCGGGAATACTTTTTAGCTCCCTTAAATCCCATTTGCCCGTGGAAGACCAAACATGGGGTCTGTAGACCTGTAAAACTGAGGGTTCCGGATAATCCAGGCTTATTGTTCCCTGCTTGGGGGAGGCAAGGGTACTAAATCCCATGAAAAAAATTCCAAAAGCCACAATTAGAAAAAGAACTTTTTTCCCCATAATTTCTCTCAACCCTTTCTTAGCCAGTTACCCTCACAATTGGGTCTCCAAAAACAAAAAAACGGAGGCGAATTTCTATGGGCTTTTGAGAAAAATCATTTTCAATATAAAAGGTTAACCCATCCTGTTCAACCCTTTTAAATTTTTCTTTTTCAACAGGTTCTCCTGCTGTCACGGCAGGGATAGAGTTATATCCCCCTCAACCCCCGGAAAAAACCTTTTTTATGGAAATTACCTTGCCCATTTTTTCAAGTTTTAATTTTGCTTGAGGAGAAATGTTAATAGTCATGGAAATTACCTCCTTCCAGGTCAAGCAGTTTCTTTTTTAGTCCTAAGCCTCCCCCAAAGCCAACAAGTTTTCCTCCTCGACCAACTACCCTGTGGCAGGGGATAATTATTGCCAGTGGATTTTTATTACATGCACCACCAACGGCCCGGGCTTTATTCACCCCTCCCGTCCTTTCTGCTATTTCCCCATAAGTCCTGGTCTGCCCATAAGGAATTTTCATTAATTCCTGCCAGACCCTGACCTGAAAAGCAGTCCCTCTTAGAATATAGGGAATATCAAAGCTTACGTTTTCTCCCTGGAGATACCTTTCCAACTGCAGAGATAACCTATATAGGACAGGAAATTTTCCCAAATCAACCAGGGCCGACCCTTCAGCAAGAGATCCAGGTAAATGAAGGCCTACCAGTTTTTCCCCTTCCCAGGACGCCCCCCAGTCCCCCCAATTATTTCGCAAAATAATACCAGAATTCATTAGAAGTCCCAATCTATTCTTGGTTTTGGCATCAGGAAGGTTTTATCCAGTTCAGCCAAAAGCTCTTCAGGAGCAGAAAGTTCATCAGTTAATGCAAGACCGCTTGCCGGCACGGCTCCCATCCACATCCGAGTAAAAGCCCCTGCAGAAGCTTTTAATGTGGGGAGGGATTTATCTAATCCCTTTTTTAAAACTGATTCTCCTCCAATTGTCAGGTGGTATTCTCCTCCAATCCCCTGCCAGTTTTCTTCAGGTGGGAGAAACTCTTTAACCGGGTCATGCAATTCAAGGTTAAAAGATACCTCGTTAAAAGGAAGGTGGGTATTCTTAATACATTCCTCAAGATTAAGGATCCTTAATTGCCAGTAAGCCACGGCTCTATTCTTTACCTCAAATTTTCCTTTTCTAGATATTCTGGACCTTTTGAAGGGTTGTTTTAAAAGGTCTTGGAATTGAACTCCGGCAGGCTCATTAAGCCTAACCAGATTAACCTGATCCCCAAGATCTCTCAGCAAACTTAATAGTTCGAGAAATTGTTTGTTTTCCCGAAATACTACCCAGATAACATTATAAGGTCCATGCTCAACATCTTCAGGGCTTACCCAAAAATGGTGAGTAAGTTCTCCCGTTTCTTCATCACGAAAACCCAGGCCGAACCCGCTATCTTTGTATGCAAGGTCGGCTCGAGTGGTTTGGGGTGGAAAAAGGTTAACTGCTCCATGTTTTGGGAAACGGTTTAACCTGTTTTTGTGAATTTCCTCAGCATCTTTGCTCCCAAGCCGACAGGGCATCCTGGTTGATTTTGGTACTTTTAAATCTGCAGGGTCAAAAGATAGTTCGTGCTCATAAGGTCCCGTCCCAAAACCTAAAAGATTATAATAACCCTGTTCAAACATGCCCAGACCGGCAATACTTTTGCCATTATTGGCTTCTCGGGCCAGAGAAAGGGCGGTCATTCTTCCCGCCAACCCTCTTTTCCGGGCGATCCGACTGGTTGTGACTGCTGCTACTGCATGCAGGGGTAATTTTATTCCGTTGTAATTAATATCTCCCGGAATGTTAAAAACGGAGGCTTCAACTTCCCCATTAACTTCTCCAACCAGGATTTTCGAACTTTCAACAAAAAGTTTGAAAATTTCCCGGTCTTCTTTGGGGTCGAGCCAGCCGATTTCTTCCCACGTCCTCTTGATTTCCTGGAAATCTTTTTCAATAAAGTCCCTTATTGTCATTGTTTTTCTCCTTAATCTGTTTAATTTTGTTCCTGCCCTTCACGGTAAAGTAAATAGGGGTTGCGTTGGGCGGTAGGCATAATAACCAAATCCTGGATATTAACGTGTTCCGGAGTGTTAACAACATAAAAAACAGCATCTGCAATATCTTCTGCTTTCAAAGGTGTAAAGCCCTCGTAAACCTTTTCGGCCCTTTTTAAATCTCCCTTAAACCTTACCCTGGAAAATTCCGTTTCCACAGCACCTGGATCTATACTGGAAACCTTGACATTAGTCCCATAAAGATCTATATTCATTGCTTCATTTAACGCTCTTACGGCAAATTTGGTAGCACAATAAACGTTTCCCGCAGGGTAAACCATGTGCCCGGCAATACTTCCAATATTAACAACATGTCCTGAGTTTTTCTCAACCATTTTGGGTAAAATAACCCTGGAAATATTCAAAAATCCCTTGAGGTTGGTATCAATCATCCGGTCCCAATCAGCAAAGTCCCCTTCATGCAATTTACTTAAACCACTAGCCAGGCCTGCATTGTTGATCAAAACGTCTGGTTCAATTCCTTCTTTCTCAAGTTTTTCTGACCAGTTAATAACATCCTCTCTATTACAAACATCCACCTGAAAAATTCTAACCTCAACCTTATAATCTTCTTCCAGTTTCTTTTTTACCTTTTCCAGCCTTTTCTCACGTCTTGCAAGAAGGACCAGTTTAGCTCCCTGGGAAGCAAAAATATTAGCGCAGGACAGGCCTATGCCTGATGAGGCTCCAGTAATCAAAACTGTTTTTCCCTTTACTCTGTTCATTGGGATCACTCCACTTTTTAATCCTTTTTATTGCCCCGGGTCCAAAACCAGGCTACGGCCCAACCAGAAAAAATAAGGAAAATAGGGATTCCCAGCATGGGATGGGCAAATCTCCAGCCAATAGTACCTACTATCAAGGCAAAAATTACCGCTCCCAACATTTTTATTGCATCATTAATAAAACATTTCCTGCAACGGGCCCTGTTTGTTGCAGGCCTGCTAAAACAATTTGCGCAAAATTCTTTAGTAATTTCTACCACCTCCCATTTTGCCCATTTATTAAAATTTCGTTTAGATTCAACTTTTTCCTCTTTTCCCCAACTCTAAAAAAAGGAACCTCCCCGGGGGGAGGATCCTACCACCATCCAACTATAAAACCCAGTATCACTCCAACCAAAACTTCAAAAGGAGTATGGCCTAGTAGTTCTTTTAAGCGTGTTTCTTCGATTCTTTGATGGGCCATTATTTCGTCCATAATTTTATTTAGAATTGCTGCCTGTTTTCCCGCGGCCCGCCTTACCCCGGCAGCATCATATAAAACTACCAGGGTAAAAACGAGAGCCACGGCAAAAATTGGTTCTGAAATTCCGACCTCTTTCCCTATTTGTGTGGTAAGGGCTACCGTAAGAGCAGCGTGAGAAGAAGGCATCCCCCCTGCTCCCAGAAGGCGCCTGAAATCAAAGCGTTTATTAAGCCACCCATAAATTAATATTTTTATTATTTGGGCAATAGCCAGGGCCAGTAAGGGCCGGAAAAAAAACAATTGATTCCCTCCCTAGGGTTGCAGAACTTTCTTTACCTTATCAATTGCCCAGTCCAGATCTTCCTTGGAGATAATCAGGGGTGGAGCAAGGCGAATGACATTCTCATGGGTTTCCTTGCATAAAACCCCTTCTTCTTTTAACTTTTCGCAATAAGGGCGAGCCTTTCCTTTAAGCTCAATTCCAACAAAAAGTCCTTTTCCCCTAATTTCCGCTATTTCAGGGTTTTCAATCTTGGAAAGTTCCTTCTGCAAATAATCTCCCAGCTCAAGTGAACGCTGAACCAGGTTTTCTTCCTGAATTACCTCTACTGCCGCTCTCCCACAGGCGCAGCCAAGGGGATTACCGCCAAAAGTAGATCCATGGGAACCCGGGTTAAATAAATCCAGAAGGGACCCATCAGCTACAACCGCTGAAACGGGAATAACTCCACCACCAAGAGCTTTACCAAGAATGTACATATCAGGGGTTACCTCTTCCCAATCACAGGCAAAGAGTTTACCAGTACGGCCAAACCCAGTTTGGATTTCATCTGCTAGGAAAAGGACATTGTTTTCCCGGCAGATTTCAGCAGCTTCCTTTAAATACCCTTCAGGGGGAACAACTACCCCGGCTTCACCTTGAATTGGCTCAACCATGAAAGCTGCAGTATTAGGACCGATTGCTTCCTTTAAAGCTTGAGTATCACCATATGGGATAATTTTAAAGCCAGGAGTTAATGGCCCAAAACCACGGTAATAATCGGGACTGGATGAGAAGGAAATAACCGTGGTTGTTCTTCCATGGAAATTTCCCTCACAAACAATTATTTCCGCTTGATCTTCTGCTACACCTTTTACATCATAAGCCCACCTGCGGACACATTTAATTGCTGTTTCTACCGCTTCAGCACCCGTGTTCATGACCAGGGCCCTATTTTTTCCTGTTAGCTCTGATAATTCCTGGCAAAATGGCCCCAACTGGTCATTATGAAATGCTCGGGAAGTAAGGGTAACCTTATCAAGTTGTTCTTTAACTCGTTCAATAATTCGAGGGTGTCTGTGTCCCTGGTTGAGAGCCGAATATGAGCTGAGCATGTCCATGTACCGATTTCCTTCCGGATCTTCAACCCAAACACCTTCAGCTTTTTCAATTACTATTGGTAGAGGAAGATAATTTGGTGCAGAATACTGATCAGTTACTTTAAGAATTTCTTGGGTTTTCAAACCATTCACTCCTTGTAAAAAAAATTAAAATACGGTTAAAACTAAACGCCATACCAAGGATTCACCATAACAGGGGGTTTTTCCTTTTTCCAAAATCAAAATAAATTAACAATTTGACCCGGCTAAAAAGCCAGTGGAAAAAGCAGCCTGTAGATTATAGCCTCCTGTTAACCCATGAACATTGATTATTTCCCCGGCAAAAAACAAACCGGGAATAATTTTCGATTCCATGGTTTTTGGAATTATTTCCTCGCAATTAATCCCTCCCATTGTTATTATCGCTTCATCCCAATCCTTTTTTCCTTCAATCAAAAAGGATATTTTCTTCAGGTTTTCGCCAATTTTTTTCCGCTCTTCTCGAGAAATTTCATGCCCGGATTTTTTAAAGTCCAACCCCGTTATTTTTTCAAATGGAGAAATCATTTTTGCGGGCAACAAACCACCCATAATTTTTTCTAGGCTTTCATTACTTCTCTCTTCTAGATCCCTTTGCAGGCGCAGATCAAGTTTTTTATGATCCAGGCCCGGTTTTAAGTCAATTCCCAGAAAGAAATTTTCTCCTTTTTTTACAAATAAGCTTGCAGAAAGGGCAAGGGCTCCCGAAAATCCGTTTTCAATTATTTCTAACTCACCCAATTCCTCATAAAGCCTGTTTTCCTTTCTATCTTTAAGCCTAATTTTGACATTTTTCAATAAAAGTCCTCTGGCTTCATTCAAAATCCTCTTTTTGGAGATTAGGGGAACCAGTCCTGGTTCAAGTTTTTCAATTTTATGGCCAAATTTTTCCGCCCACCCATAACCATCTCCCTGAGAACCAGTCTGAGGATAGGAGCAACCTCCCGTTGCTAAAATTAATTTTTCTGTCCGAATTTTTTCCTTATCTGTATTTATCAGAAATCCATTTTCATTAACCTGGCATTCTAAAACCTTTTGCAAAGGTTTTAACTCAACTCCATTGTTTTTCATATATTCTACCATAGCATCTCTAATGCTATGGGAATCATCATTTGCGGGAAAAACCCTCTGTCCTCTCTCCACTTTCAAGTTTACCCCTCGCTCCTCAAACCATTTCATCATAGCTGCAGGAGGGAATAAATTCAGGGCAGAATATAAAAATTTCCCCTGGGGAAAAAGGTTATTTACATGGTTCTCAATATCAGTATGGTTTGTTAAATTACAACGCCCCTTCCCGGTTAAAAGAAGTTTGCGTCCAAAAACTTTATTTCTTTCCACGATAGCCACTCGATGGCCTTTTTCAGCTGAGACCCCAGCAGCCATCATCCCTGCAGGGCCCCCACCGATTACAACAACAGAATAATCCATTAAGAATTTCACCAACTATTTTAGGATTTTTCCACAATAAATTCTTTAAAAGCCTTACCGGTCTTCCCAGGAACCCCGGGCCAACTGACGTAAATAACTTAAAATAACCTTTTTTTCCTTCGGGCTTAAATCTCCTTCTTTCTGTCCCGGTTCAAGATTTTCCAATTTTTCCTGCAATGAGGAAAATTCTGCTTTAATTAAATCCCTGTCCATAGATGAATCAGCCCGGCGGATGAAATCTTCCAGGGCTTCATCAAATAAACCCATTACCTTTAAATTTTTCTCTTTGGCCAGATTTTTAAATTTCTTTTCCAGGTCGGGGGGTAAAATATAAGTGTTTCCATCCCCGAGGGTTAAACCGGTTTTCTCTGTTTCTTTTGAGGTTTCTTTTTCCTCTATTTTCACTTTTTCCAGGAATCTATCTAAGGTTTCATCCAGGGCCTGTTCCAATCGAGATGTTTTGGGGTTTTTCTTTACCATTTTTCCAGCACCTCCTGGGCCAGTTCTAAATAAGCTTTATAACCACTGGCTCTTGGATCGAAAAAGTTAATTGGCTCCCCAACCACCTGGGCTTCACCAAGGTGGACATTCCGGGGGATATAAGATTTAAGAATTAAGGGCTCATAGGCTTCTCTTAAAACCCTATCAATCATTTGATGCAAACGAGTGTTGGGTTGAGCTTCATTATAAAACAACCCCAAAACCTTTAGTTTTGAATTGACGCCCCTTATCCTTAACCTAACCACAGTTAAAAAAAGTTGCTCCAGCCCTGTTATGGAAAAATGTCCGGCTTTTATCGGCACAAGAACCCTTTCAACAGCGGCAAAAACATTTAAGGTTAACCGCCCCAGAGAAGGCGGGCAATCCACAACGATAAAATCAAAATC
>PUKG01000181.1 GCA_003550445.1 Halobacteroidaceae bacterium | reverse complement strand
TCCCCGGCCTACTGGAAAAAGAAGAAACAGATGGCTACAGGGTTTTCTTCACCTCCCAGGTTCGGGAAGCTTTGAACATGATTTTAAAAGCTGTTGAAACCGAAAAAGATGAGTTTGTGGACTTACGGGTGGAAAGGCCTACCCTGGAAGAGAAATTTGTGGAATTGACGGAAGAAGCCAGAAATGTTAGTTAAAAGGTTTTGGCAAAGAAATTAAAGTCATTAATAAAAGGTGTTTTTGAGAAAATGGGATACCAATCCCAAAAAACTAAAAGAAAAGTAGGAGGTACAAAAATGAAAGCATTTTCCTGTCATCTTCAATTTGAGTTTTTTACCGGTCTTCGCAACCGGGGTTTATTAATGATGTATTACCTGATGCCCCTGGGTTTTTACGCCCTAATGGGAACTGTAATGTCTGAGCTTAATCCTTTTTTCCGGGACATGGCAATCCCTTCAATGGTGACTTTTGCTATCCTGACCGGGACAATTATGGGACTGCCTACCCCCCTTGTGGAGGGAAGGGAAAAGGGGGTTTTCAGAAACTATCGGGTTCACGGAGTTCCTGCAGTTAACATTATGGTAATTCCTGCCTTAACTGCGGGAATGCACCTGGCCTTAGTTGCCCTGATAATAACTTTTTCCGCTCCTCTTTTGTTCTCAGCCCCCCTTCCCATTAACTGGTTTTTATTCTGGGTTGGAGCATTTTCTTTCCTGGTAGCAGGTTCGGGATTGGGAGTTTTGATTGGTGTTGTTGCTTCTAATAGTCGGATTGCCCTTCTCCTTGCCCAGCTGGTTTACATTCCAGCCATGCTGATGGGAGGACTGATGGTTCCTGTTGAACAACTCCCGGCGTTTTTAGGCGGAATATCTCGCCTGTTCCCCACTACCTATGCCATGGAAGCAATGCGGGCCTGGGGCTGGGGAGAGCCTGCTTTGGGATTATGGCCGGTGGGAAGTATCCTGGTATTAATTTCTGGAGGTATCCTGGCTTATATCCTGGGAGGTTACCTTTTTTCCTGGGACCAAAATAATGGAACCAGGCGGGCTCCATCATATCTCGCCTTCCTGGTTTTAGTCCCCTATATTTTAGGAGCAGTACTCTTATAGTTAAAGGATTTTTGCCCACAAAGGCTGAAATATCAGGCAGGAGGGATTTGGGATGGGAGATAAAATCCGGGTTTTGATTGTTGACGACCATCCCCTTTTCCGCCAGGGTGTAAAGCTATACCTGGAAAATAAGGGAGAGATATACCTGGCAGGAGAAGCGGGAAACGGAGAGGAAGCTCTGGAAATTTTGGAAAAAACCGGGATTGATGTAGTCCTTTTGGATCTGCAGATGCCCCGGATGGATGGCCTTGAAACCCTGCAGAGGATCAGGGAGGAAACCCCGGAAGTTAGAGTTTTGATCCTGACTTCATTTGGCTCCTGGGATAAAGTTTATTCAGCTCTGCAGGGTGGCGCTTCGGGTTATGTAATGAAAGATGCTCCCCCAATGGAGCTGCTCGCAGCTATAAAAACAGTTGCTGCTGGAGGGGTTTGTTTTGGGACTGAGGTTGCCCGGGAATTACTGGCTCGTGTTGATAAAGACAAACCCGCTCCGGAAAATATTGAACCCCTAACCCCAAGGGAAAAAGAAGTTCTTTCCCTTATGGTAAGGGGACTTTCCAACCGGGAGATTTCCGAGGAACTGGTTGTAAGCGAGAAAACTGTGAAAACCCACGTGGCCAATATTTTGCAGAAACTTGGTGTAAAAAGCAGGACCCAGGCTGCTCTTCTGGCAATGCGGGAAGGAATTTTAGGGAGGGATTAAACGTGGAAGCAAACTTAGAAAAACCCCCTTACCTTAAAATATTTTTCATGAGTGCTCCGGTGGGGGCAATATTTGGGGTTATTGTTGTAACCCTCCTATCTTTTTTTTGGGATACCACCTGGCCCCTGAGTACTTACCTGCTAATAATCCTTTTTCCGGCCCTGGTTTCGGGGGGAGGGGGAGTGCTCGGGAGTTTCATGGAGGTTATGTTGAAAAATAAGGGATTTGGAGATGAGGGGTTGCGGAGGGGAATTAGTTTTTTTGTAGTAGCATTCCTGGGTTTAGTGATCGGCTTAATTGTTCTTTTAACCGTGGTCAGGCCTTTTTTGGATGAAACCCTTCTACGCAACGCAATCTTGATTGTTATGAGTGGAATTATCTTTGGAGGAGCAATTGCCCTCTTTGATTACAGGAGGTGGAAGGTCAGGCGTCGGATGATGGAGCTTGAATTGGAAAACCGTTTCCTGGGGGAGATAGCTCACCGAGATCAACTTCTCCAGGAAGCCACCCGGAACCTGATTGTGGCTGAAGAGAGAAACCGCATGGCAAGGGAACTGCACGATTCAATTTCTCAGGGAATGCATGGTATTGTTTATGGACTGCAGAGTTTACGGGAACAATTGGGCGGAGTTAAAACCAGGGAAAAAGAAATACTGAAACACCTGGAGGCTACCTCCCAGGCAACCCTGCAGGAACTCCAGGAATTAATCGGAGAGCTCAAACCTTCACTTCTTGAAGACCAGGGCTTAGAAGAGGCCCTCAGGCTTTATGCCGATTTATTTTCCCGGAGACAGGGGATAGATTTAAAGTTGAACCTTGATTACCGGGGAGGGCTTTCCCCCGAACAGGAAGTGGCTGTTTACAGGATTATCCAGGAAGCCCTATCGAATATCGGGCGGCATTCAAGGGCCAAAAGGGCTGAGCTTTCATTTTATAAAGAAGGAAG
>PUKG01000179.1 GCA_003550445.1 Halobacteroidaceae bacterium | reverse complement strand
CAGCAACTTACGGGACAACATTGAAAAGCAACTGGAAAATCTTATCCAGCGGATGACAGCCGCCGAGCAGGAGAAAAATATTATCATCAGTAGAATTGATAATGATCTTTTGGAAATAGCTCAACTTCTCTCTGCTGAAAAAGGTATAAGAATTGAGTTTGTTGAAGCACAAGATAATGAAGAAGGAATTGATTTAACTAAAAGGATAAAAGAAATGATGAAATAGGTATAGGAGGGTGGCCCATTGTTCCCCAGGTTTTTAAGCAGTCTATTATTGTTAACATTAATGTTTTTTTTCCTGGCCGGCTGCGAGCGGGAAGTTGGCCTGGGCGTGGTTGATCTGGATCGAGTTTTAGAGGAGGCACCAAGGGCAATTTATTTCCAGGAGAAGTTGGATGAAGCAGGGAGAGAAATAGAAGAACGCTACCAGGTTGATTCTGATGATATCAGCACCGAAGAGCGCCTTTCGCTCCAGGACCAGGCTTATCAGGAATACCAGTCAATTAAAGAAGACCTTGAAGACAGGCTGAACAATGAAATAGACCGGGCTGTGAAAGAAGTCGCCGAAGAGGAAAAATTGGATATTATTTTTTACCAGAAAGCAGTTAGTTTTGGTGGGCGAGATATTACAGAACAGGTGGTTGAGAAATTACAATGATGTTTAAAGACTTAAGCCTTATAAGAAGACAAAGAAGTCAATGGCATCGCCCGGTAATACTGGGCTTAATTGTGCTTGTTTTTGTTTTTGCAGGAACTGCAATATATTATCACAGTAGAATTTCTGCCCTGGAAGAACAACTGGGCAACCTCCAAAATTCCTTTCCGGGATCAGGAAGTGGGGTTGGTGCTATAGATATGCAAAGGATTATGGAAGAAAGCCCTAGGGCTCGATATTACCAGGAAAAACTGGATGAAAGGGGCCTGGAAATAGAAGAGGAATTTGAAGCAAGGGCCCAGGAACTTGACGAAGAGGAAATTCATGAATATCAGCAGGAGGCATATGACCTCTACTGGGAAGTAAGGGAAGAATTAGAAGCCCAGCTTAACCAAGAAATTACTAAAGCCCTGGAAGAAGTTGCAGAGGAGCTGGGCCTGAGCCTGGTTATTGCCCGGCAGGGAATTCACCTCGGGGGAAAAGACATTACCCAGGAGGTTATGGAAAAACTGGAATGAGGTGGAAAGGATGACCCGAACCCTATCAGATCTGGCCCAATTTCTTGAGGCTGACTTTGAAGGAGATGGGGAACAAATAATCAGCGGTGTTGCGGGGTTGGAAAATGGAGAACCCGGACACCTTGTTTTTGTTGAAAACGAAAAAGCCCGTCTTCTTGCCGAAAAATCTCGTGCTTCGGCAGTTATTCTCCCCCTTGAAGCCCCGGGAGTTGGTAAGCCTGCTCTAAGGGTGAAAAATCCCCGACTTGCTTTTGCCAGGGTTGCAGGACTTTTTGCTCCTGACCACTTGGAAGGAGAAGGAGTTCACCCTACAGCTATCCTGGCAGATGATGTCCAGATAGGTTCGGGAGTTGTAATTCACCCCCAGGTTGTGGTGGAAAAAGGGGCAATTATTGAAGACAATGTTAAAATTGGAGCCCAGGTTTTTATTGGAAAAAACTGCAAAATTGGAGAAAACACAAGAATTTATCCCGGGGCAAGAATCCTTGCAGATACGATTATTGGCCGGCGAGTTTTAATCCAGAGTGGTGCAGTTCTGGGTAGCGAAGGATTTGGATTTGTCCAGGAAGAAGAAGCACACCTCCGGATGCCTCAGCTGGGCAGGGTTATTATTGAGGATGATGTGGAAATTGGGGCCAACACTGTAATTGATAGGGGAGCTCTGGGCCCAACAAAAATTGGACAGGGAAGCAAAATTGATAGCAAAGTAATAATAAGCCATAATGTCAGCCTGGGAAAACACTGTCTGGTTGTGAGTCAATCAGGTATTGCGGGAAGTTCTAAAATTGGTGATAGAGTGAAACTTGGAGGGCAGGTAGGAATTACCGATCATGTAGAAATTGGGGATGACATAATGATCGGAGCAAAAAGTGGTGTAAGCAAGGATCTTCTTGAACCGGGGATTTATTTTGGAATACCTGCTGTTCCTGCCCGCAAAGCTTTCCGCCTGCAGGGGGGAATCAGGAGTATTGAGCAACTTCGGGACCGGTTGAAGAAGCTGGAAGCCCGCATAAAAATTTTGGAAAAAAAGGAATAATTTTCTCGGTTAATCCCGGTTTAAAGGAAAAATTATAATCCTGCCTTAATTGGGCAGGGTTTTTTTAGATCATATTGAAAAAATTTTCACAAAGGGTTATAATGGAAAGGGATTAAAGGAGAATGATAAAATATGGATGATTTTATTATCCGAAAAACATTTCGCCTGGTAATAGTTTTTTTGCTTCTTTACGGGATATATATTATTTTCCACGGCCATCTTTCTCCTGGCGGGGGATTTGCCGGGGGAATGATTATGGGCCTTGGTTTTATTTTGTACTTACTCGTTTATGGGGGTAACCTGGGCCGACTTCCCATTAATATCACAATTTTCCTGGTCTCTATTGGTGGAATTACTGAAGCAAGTAAGTTTTTAATTGGGAAAAACTTCCCCGCAGCACAAGCTCCCGAAAGCCTTTTCAGTATAGGAATTGGGAACCTGGTTAACCTTGGGATTGGGCTATTAGTGGCGGCTACTATCCTGGGAATTTTTTACCTGGAGGAGAAGTGATAGTATGGAGCTTTCAATTTTTGGTGCAAATTACCCTTAT